>JAUILB010000348.1 GCA_030432815.1 Alphaproteobacteria bacterium
TCTTCCACATCAGGGTGATCAATGTCGACAATTACCATTTTTGCAGCACGCCTTGTCGTCCCGCCGGACTTAATCGCACCTGCTGATTTATCACCAATTTTCAAAAAGCTCATGAGCCCTGAAGATTCACCACCACCTGAAAGGTTTTCGCCTTGTCCGCGAATATTAGAAAAATTGCTTCCGGTTCCTGAGCCATATTTAAATAGTCTCGCTTCTCTGGTCCAAAGATCCATGATACCGCCATCGGATACAAGATCATCCTGAACCCCCTGAATGAAACAGGCGTGCGGTTGCGGATGTTCGTATGCACTGTCCGATTTTTTAAGTTTTTTGGTTTCATGGTCTACATAGTAATGTCCCTGGGACGGGCCATCGATACCATATGCCCAGTGGAGGCCTGTGTTAAACCATTGCGGTGAATTCGGCGCACACATCTGATTTGCCAGCATAAAGGACAGTTCATCATAAAATGATTTTGCGTCCTGTTCTTCGTTAAAATAGCCGCCTTTCCAGCCCCAGTAAGTCCATGTGCCGGCAAGTCTGTGAAAAACCTGTTTCGCGCTTGTTTCCGGACCGTACTGTTCGTCTGCAGGTATGTCTTTTAGCGCTTTTTCATCGGCCTCATGTCGCCAAAGCCATTTTGGCACATCTTTTTCTTTGATGGCTTTTAAGCGTGCAGGGACGCCGGCCTTTCTGAAATATTTTTGGGCGAGAATATCGGACGCAACCTGTGACCATCCGACAGGCACTTCAAAATCGGTTAGCGCAAAAATAAGCTCCCCGTCCGGATTACGAATCTCGCTTGATGCTTTTCGAAAGTCAATTTCCTCAAAAGCGGATTTTGATGATTTTGTATAACATCTTTGAATTTTCATTTAATGCCTACCATGTGCCCTTATTCTTGAAAATTAAGTAAATTTTTATCTAAAAAAACGCCCAATCTTCATAAATATATGTGTTTGATTCTAGCTGAAAATAGTAACTCAATAATCCTATGCAACAAAGCATTTTTTAGTATATTTTGTGGTTGACGTCAGTTTGTAAACTACATGTTGTGTATTTTTTGATTCGCATAGAATGTTGAGGAACTGCTGTCATGCAGGTCTGATCAGGTATAGGCACTTGCTTTGTCGTGTTTTTTCAAGATGCCACATGAAAGATAGCCATAAAATTGTCATCGTTATGGATAAATAATTAAAACAATAAAATTTTCATTTGCTTTAATAGTTGTTCTATTTGCTCCTTCGGGGTATAGAATGGACAAAAGAATTTAACTTCATGGCAATTGAATTAAGCCGGAATCAGGTGGAAAATATGCTTGTAAATCTTATTAGACGAATTTTTGGATGGTGGCATGTGGGTACTATTGGGACTTTGCTTTTTACAAAATTCAACGGTGTTAATGTCGGTGAGGACGTATTGGGCAATAAATATTATGTCTCTAAAGATGGTAAAAAGCGCTGGGTAATTTTTGCAGGCGAAATAGAAGCAAGTTCAATCGCGCCAGAGTGGCATGCGTGGCTGCACAAAATTGTTGATAAAACACCACTTGAAAAACCACGTAACATCAAAAGCTGGGAAAAAGAACATTTGCCTAACCAGACTGGAACCGTTAACGCCTATTCGCCAAGTGGTGCACTTACAGAAGGCGGTATCCGCAAAGGTACAACAGGGGACTATGAAGCGTGGACCCCTGGAAATTAATAAATTGATTGGAGCCATGAATGAGAAATAATCTTGTTGAAACAATAATGGGGGCTGTGGTTCTTGTTATAACAGGTGGGTTTCTGTATTTTGCGTTTAGCAATGCGAATGTCGGCGGCACAGGGGGAAATGTTTACTTTGCCCATTTTGACAAGATTGATGGTCTCGCTGTCGGCGGTGAAGTTAAAATAAGCGGTATTAATGTTAACACCTTTGAAGCGGTTGTGGAAATTAGCATTAATGAAGCGATTAAGCTTCCGGAAGATACATTTGCCAAGATAACATCCGAAGGTTTGCTGGGGGGAAACTATCTTGTTCTTGATCCGGGTGGCAGCGATATCATGCTTGAAAGCGGCGATCAGATTATTGAAACCCAGGGGGCGGTTGACCTTCTTGGTCTGTTAAGTGCGTTTGCCAGTGGCAGTGACGAGTAAAGATTATGTTTCGCTGCCTATTGGGTTTTATCACTCTGTTTCTTTATGTTGAATTTGCCACAGCGCAGGATGTGCCAACTGTCACGCTGAGGGCACTTAATAAAATCACAGCGAAACTGGAAACCCTTACGGTTAATCAGAATGAAACTGTGAAATTTGGAACACTTGAAATTACCATGCGGGCATGCCGTTCCAACCCACCGGAAGAAACACCGGAATCGGTTGCATTTCTTGAAATTGTTGATTTGGGCCAGACGGGTGAGCCGACCAAGGTTTTTTCCGGCTGGATGTTTGCGTCAAGCCCTGCTGTTTCCTCACTTGAGCATGCGGTATATGACGTCTGGGTTACTGACTGTAGCCTGATAAATTTTGATGTATCAAACGGCGTCTAAACAATTTAATGGCCAGTTTGGCCTGTTGTTTATAATTGGTATGGGGAAAATCAATTTTTAAAACGGGTAATAGCTTAAAAAATATCTATGAGTGCAACAAGAAGCACCTGTTAAATTCGCTTGCTTTTTTCGTAATATCCACAGCCATACTTGTATTCTATGCCAACTGGTATGGTTTTGAAGGCGATGATATGAATATTATCATCCCGATGCTCAATCTTGATCATGCGCTCGCCGGTGATCTTTTAATGTACCGTTATGATTGGCAGCCGCTTTTTTATCATCTGGGCGCTACGATATACCAGCTTTTCGGCAGTCCGGCATTTGTTTTATTTTTAAACACAGCCTCTATTACATTGGCGCTTTCAATTATAATTTTCCACTGTTCAAGAAAATTTGGGATCCCGTTGTACATATCGGTCATCATTTTGCTTAT
>JAUILB010000025.1 GCA_030432815.1 Alphaproteobacteria bacterium
CGGGCCGCGGAAAAGGCGCGGTTGGAGTCGCTGTTGACCGAGCGAATCGGCTTGAGGGCGAGTATCCAGCAAATCTCGCATCCGACCCGCGGGGTGATGCTGCTGGATGGATTTGCCTTGTTCGATTCCAAGGTGTCCGATTGGGACGTGGTCGACGCCACTCCGTACGGCAAGGACCTCCTCAAGCCGCTGGCCGAAGAGTGCGAGAAGCAAGGCGTGAAGCTGTTCTTCTATCACTCGCACCTCGACTGGACGCATCCCGACTACTACCCCCGCGGCCGCACCGGCCACAACTCGGGTCGACCGGACGAGGGCGACTTCGATAAGTACCTGAACTTCATGGACGCGCAGCTCGCGGAGCTGTTGGTCGGCGACTACGGCGACGTCGGCGGCATCTGGTTTGATGGCTGGTGGGATCAGGAACGTGGCCCATACCGCGACAGATGGCGCCTTGAAGAAACATATAAAATGATCCATGAGCTACAACCACAGGCGCTTGTGATCAATAATCATCATGTAAAACCATTTGCTGGCGAAGATGTCCAACCGTTTGAAGAAGATCTTCCGGGTGAAAATGATAAGGGGTTCAATACATCATTTGTTAGTGATGAAATGCCGCTTGAAATGGCCGAAACCATGAGCGACACTTGGGGCTATAATTTTGTTGATGATGATTTTAAAAGCGCCGAAGAGCTGATCAAAACTTTGGTTGGGGCCGCGGGGCGGAATGCCAATTTTCTGATGAATACGGGACCAATGTCGGATGGCCGCATACAAACGGAAAGCCTTATGGTGTATAAGGAAATGGGCGAATGGATGAAGATTTACGGTGAGAGTATATATGAAACCCGAGGCGGCCCGATTGGCCCGCGCCCCTGGGGCGTCACCACCCAGAAAGACGGTAGCATATTTGTCCATATTCTGGATTGGCAGGATGATACATTGACCCTGCCGTTAGGGGACATCGAAATTGAAAACGCAACATTGCTTAAAAATGTTGCAGAAGTGCCATTTAACCGTGTCGGGGATGATATTGTACTGACAATCCCTAAAACGGAATTAAATGAATGGGATGTGGTGATTAAGCTCGTAGCAAGATGATGAGGGTTTTATATTAATGATAAACGAAAAAGTATTAAAATTTCCAGCGCGACTTGCGTGTTCCAGGCATCAACATCATCTCATGTACTATGCGGGTAAAATTACCCTTAAGTCATTTTATCCAAATGACAGGCTTTTGCGCTGATATCGTCGTTACCAGTCCATTTTGTGGCCAGATTGTTAATTTCGTCTAACAGGTTTTCGAGTTCTTTACCGCGGCGGGTAAAGCTATAGGTTACTTTTAACGGCACAGTATTTTCCTGAACTCTTAATAGTATGCCGGCCTCTTCAAGCATGCGCAGTCTTTCCGTTAATACTTTCGCTGAAATTAACGGTATCTGTTTTTTAATTTGTCCGAAGCGCATTTCACCATTTTGCCGGATCATCCAAAGAATATAAGTTGTCCATGGCCCGGTAAGCAGGTTTAAAAGCCCATGCATAGCGCATCGCATATCACTATATTCCCGGACATCGAATGTTTTTTTCTTTTCTATATGGTTCATGGTTACCTCTGGGTAATTAGTTACTTTAATGTACCTACTTGATTATAGTAACTAATATTCGGTATGGGAAGCCTTACTTGAAATTTATATTACCGGAAAGGAACTAAAATGATGAAATTATACTATACTCCAGGGGTCTGCTCATTATCCCCACATATCGTTTTAAGCGAGGCAGATTTTGACTATGAGTTGGAAAAGGTAGATTTAAAAACAAAAATAACTGAAACTGGTAAGGATTTTAATGAAATCAACAAAAAATCAGGTGTCCCTGTATTGCAACTGGAGAACGGAGAATATCTGACAGAAGGTGTTGCAATTGTACAGTTTTTGGCTGATCAGAAACCTGAAGCTCAACTGGTGCCAGAAAACGGAACTCTTGAAAGGGCAAAGCTACAGGAATGGCTGAATTATATTTCATCAGAAATGCATAAATCCCATTTTCCTCTTTTTCATTCAGAATGTGGGGAAGATGCGAAAAGGATTTATCTCTCAAAAATTAAGAAAAGCTATGACTTTGCGTCCGACACACTTAAAGAAAACGAATTTATCATGGGAGATAAGTTCAGCGTGGCAGATGCATATCTTTACACGATTATTAACTGGCATAACTTTATCGATCTTGATCTTTCTCCATGGCCTGTTCTTGTTGATTATCAGGAACGCGTGTCCATGAGGCCAAAAGTGCAGCGTGCTTTAAAAAAAGAAGGTCTTTTGAATTAATAGTTGTGGTTTCTTTTAGGAGATCTTTTATGTGGAAAGAAACAAGAGTAAGTGAGACGCTAAATATTACTTACCCAATTATACAGGGACCATTCGGAAGCGGCCTTTCTTCCGTATCACTTCTTGCGGCAGTGTCCAACGCAGGGGGACTTGGTTCATTCGGTGCGCATCATTTAGACGATGTTGAGATAGAAAAATTAATCGGCGATTGTCGTAATCATACGCAAAAGTCATTTGCTATTAATCTATGGGTTAGCGATCAGGATGATAATGGACTTCATTTATCACGTGAAGATTTTGATAATGCCTATAGTGTCCTGGAACCGTATTTTTTAGAACTCGGATTAGAGAAACCTGATTACCCGGAAAAATTCGGGCAAAGCTTTGATAAACAGATTGAAGGCCTTTTAAGAGCGTTACCGCCAGTTTTCAGTTTTGTTTATGGTATTCCCGATGACGAAATTTTAAAAGAATGCCGGAAAAGGAAAATTATCACCATCGGCACTGCAATTACGGTTGATGAAGCTGTCAGCCTTGATGAAGCAGGGGTGGATCTTATTGTAGCAAGTGGCTTTGAAGCAGGCGGACATCGGATTGCTTTTGAAAAAGAGGCTGAAAAATCCTTGCTCGGTACATTAGCGCTCATTCCACAAGTGGTCGACAATGTAAAGGCCCCCGTAATTGCGGCTGGGGGAATTGCTGATTATCGGGGCATAAAGGCGGCTTTTGGTTTGGGGGCGGATGCTGTTCAAATCGGGACAGCTTTTTTGGCTTGCAAAGAATCCAATGCACCTGCTTTACATAAAGAGATTCTATTTAGTGAAGAAGCAAAGAACACTCAATTGACCAGAGCCTTTACGGGAAGGTTGGCAAGGGGCGTAGAGAACAGGATAATGCAGGACCTGGAAAATAATCATTCTAATTTTGCTCCCTATCCTGCACAAGCCTGGTTCTCAGCATTTTTGAAAAAAGCGGCAATTGATCAAAAGCGAACTGATCTGATGTCTCTTTGGGCTGGTCAATCAGCACCATTATTAAAATATAATGATGCTACAGAGCTGTTTTATTCTTTTGTAGAAGAAATGTAAAAAGCAGTTTTATAAGACTTAAATAATTAACCAAGGCTCGATAGTATTCAAGCCTTGGTTAATATCATAAATAGCTATTATGCAATAGGGCCGGCGGCTTTGACAGCGTCGTCCACATGGCCTTCAAATTCAACGAAATTGTCCCTGAAAAGTCCGACAAGATGTGCAGCCTGCTTGTCATAGGCATCCACATCGTCCCATGTGCTGCGCGGATCAAGTACGGCGGCATCAACACCGGGGCAGCTTAGTGGTACTTCAAAACCAAAATTCGGGTCAGTGCGGAATTCAACATCATTGAGCGAACCGTCCAGCGCACCGTGAAGCAGGGCGCGTGTATATTTGATCGGCATACGTGATCCGACACCATAAACACCACCGGTCCAACCGGTATTCACCAGCCAGCAGGTTACATCTCCATTTGCAATTTTTTCACGCAGCAGGTTACCATAAACACTTGGGTGGCGTGGCATAAACGGTGCCCCGAAGCAGGTGGAGAAGGTAGCCTGAGGCTCTTTGCCAAGACCTTTTTCAGTACCGGCCACTTTTGCTGTATAGCCGGAAAGGAAGTGATACATCGCCTGTTCCGGTGTCAGGCGTGCCATTGGCGGCATGACGCCAAAAGCATCAGCGGTCAGCATAATCACATTTTTCGGATAGCCGCCCGGTGCACCTTCGGTTGTGTTGGGGATCGATGTAATTGGATATGCGGCCCGTGTATTTTCCGCAAGGCTTCCGTCGTCCAGGTCAATTTCACGTGTGTCTTCATCAATCACGACATTTTCAAGTACGGTGCCGAACATAGATGTGGTTGCGTAAATTTCCGGTTCCGCTTCCTCGCTAAGACGGATGACTTTTGCGTAACATCCCCCTTCGAAGTTAAAGACTGTATTATCAGACCAGCCATGCTCATCATCACCGATAAGCTGACGTTCCGGGTCCGCAGAAAGGGTTGTTTTACCGGTGCCGCTAAGGCCGAAGAAAATGGCGGTATCGCCGTCCTTACCGATGTTGGCAGAACAATGCATAGGCATAATGCCCTTTTCGGGAAGCAGGTAATTAAGAATTGAAAATACTGATTTTTTCATTTCACCGGCATATGATGTTCCTGCAATCAGAACCAGTTTACGGGCAATATTGATGGTAATAACGGTACCTGAATTTGTGCCGACTTCTTTCGGGTCCACAGTCATTTCCGGCGCATGGAGGATTGTAAAATCCGGTGTAAAATCGTTAAGGTCGGATGCTTCCGGCCGGACCAGAAGATTTCTGATGAAAAGGCTGTGCCAGGGGGAAGGGGAAATAGCTCTTACATTGATGCGGTGGGCTGGGTCTGTGCCACCAAACAGGTCCTGGACATAAAGGTCACGGTCATTTAGGTAATTTAGAATTTGGGCTTCAATTTTATTGAAATTTTCCTCAGAGATCGCTTTGTTGACTTTGCCCCACCAAATGTTGTCCCTTGACGTTGGCTCGTCGACCATAAATTTGTCGTTGGCGGATCTTCCTGTGTGCTGACCGGTTTCCACAACAAGGGCACCGCCCTTTGACATCATTCCCAGTCCCTGTTTGATTGTGTGTTCATAGAGTATCTCGGCACCAAAGTTCCAGTACACTTTATTACCCGAGTTAATATTTTGGTTTTCTACGCCATGGGAGCTGACGTATTTCCCAATGTTATTCATGTTACTTCCTTTTCATCGAATTTGAATAATTCGGTTGATTTATAATTGATGTACAATTGCGTCTCTCAGGGGCATTATTAATAGTGATTTTCACACATCTTTAAAAATGATTTTGAATATTTTTTCAAACTATTGATTTATAAGGGAAAAAATGTCACATTTATGACACTTTTATCGCGCAATTTTTTTTAAATCTTACAATAATCCATGATAGGATACAAAAGATTCGCTTTTAAAGGTAAATTGGCGCGAAAGGAAAAACAGCTAAATGTCTTCAGTTATTACCCTTGTTGATGATGATCAGAATATTCTGGCTTCCGTAAGTATGGCACTTGAAAGTGAAGGATTTAAGGTGCGTACCTTTACAGATGGCGCCAGTGCGCTTGAAGGAATAAATAAGGATCCGGGTGACCTTGCCGTGCTGGATATTAAGATGCCGCGCATGGACGGGATGGAACTTCTACGGCGTCTTCGTGAAAAACAATCATTGCCAGTTATTTTCCTGACTTCAAAGGATGATGAAATTGATGAAATGCTCGGCCTTAAAATGGGCGCGGATGACTATATTAAAAAACCATTTTCACAGCGGCTGTTAATTGAACGTATTAAAACAATCCTTCGGCGTATGGATGCGATTAAAAAGGCCAAAACAGAAGGCGAAGATGAAAGCGGTGTTATCATCCGCGGGCGGCTTAAACTTGATCCGGTACGCCATATTTGTGACTGGGACGGCAAAGATGTAAAGCTTACAGTTACAGAATTTCTTATATTGCAAGCGCTTGTGCAACATCCAGGGCATGTGAAAAGCAGGGATCAGTTGATGGATGTTGCCTATAACGATGATATTTATGTGGATGACCGCACCATTGATAGCCACATCAAGCGCTTAAGGAAAAAATTCCGGAAAGTTGATGAAAACTTTGATGGGATAGAGACACTTTACGGTGTCGGCTACAGGTATAGTGAAAGCTAATAAATATAAACTCAAACGGAAACGACGGTTAATTTCCCCTCTCACCGTTCGTATTATGGCGGTTAATCTTTTTGCGCTTATTTTTCTTGGCGTTGGGGTTCTATATGTTGATCAGGTTCAAAAAACACTACTGCAATCTCGCATTGATGAGCTTGTGAAAGACGCCAATATTATGGCAGGAGCACTTGGGGAGGCGGCAACGGAGACTGGCGTAGGGACAACGCAAATTCTGCTTCCACAGGCGCAGGCAATACTCACACGCCTTGTCAGTGTAACGAATATAAGAACCCGTTATTTCGGTCTTAATAATGAACTGCTTATCGATAGCCGTGATCTTAACATTAATAATGTTATTGTAGAAGATACAATGCCTCGTGAACTTGGCATTGGGGATTTCTGGCAGATTATTAATAGGGAGGTTTCAGAAATTATTGATATGATCCAGAAACGGGATCAGCTAGAAGAATATCGTGAAGTTGAAAATGAGATGGCAACGGATTATCCGGAAGCCATGGATGCACTGGCCGGTGAGGTCAGTACAAGGGTTAGGCGCCTGACAGACCAACGTAATATCATCACGGTGGCCGTTCCGGTGCAGCGTTTTCGGCGCGTTCTGGGTGCATTAATGCTTTCCGCGGATACGGGTGATATTTATATGGCGGTACAGGATGTGCGGCTTACAATTATTCAGTTTTTCTGCGCATCGTTGCTGATCACTTTGTTGATGTCCTTATTTCTGGCAAAAACAATCGTAAGACCGGTGCTGAAGCTTGCGCGATCAGCTGATACAGTGAGTCTTGGTGGAAAGTCGGATATTCCTGATCTTTCATCGCGAAATGATGAGATTGGAGACCTGTCGCGGTCATTTAAGGATATGACAGAAAGTCTTGAAAAACAGATTGATGCAGTGGCAAGTTTTGCAGCGGATGTGGCACATGAGCTAAAAAATCCGCTGACCAGTATGCGAAGTGCTATTGAAACAATGGAATATACCACGGACGAGGAAAATAATAGGAAATTACGCGCCATAATAAGCGATGATGTTAAGCGATTGGACCGACTGATCACGGATATTTCAGATGTTTCACGGCTTGATGCGGAAATGACCCATTCCCTGAAACAGAATGTCAACATGACAGCGCTTCTTGAAACCATGGTGGATATATATTTAACCACACAAAAAGATACGCTACCGCACCTTCATCTTGAGATAAAAAAGCGACGTTTTAAATCATTAGATGGAAAGCCTGCCCCATATTTTGTGCGTGGTTTGGAGGGCCAGTTGGGACAGGTAATAAGAAACCTGGTGGATAACGCTATTTCATTTTCAAAAAAAGAAGGCAACATCTGGATCAGAATGAAACGGGTCGGTAAAATGGTTGAAATTATTGTTGATGATGAAGGTATAGGCATCCCGGAAGATAAATTGGAAAATATTTTTGACCGTTTTTATTCTGAACGTCCAAAAGGGGAAGCATTCGGAAAGCATTCAGGATTGGGGTTAAATATATGTAAGCAGGTTGTTAAAGCGCACGGAGGTACCATAATCGCTGAAAACAGGCACGACGAGGATAAAAAAGTCATAGGCGCAAGGTTCATTGTGTTACTTCCAATGGGCGAGGATTAATATTATAATCATGGCACTTAAACATGCATCATGTGTGGAATTTAATGGTAAAGGCATTTTCATCATCGGTGAATCCGGTAGCGGAAAATCGGATCTGGTCCTTAGGTTAATAGATGCTGGTGGCATATTGATTGGCGATGATTATGTTGAACTGGACATAAAAAACGGTCAAATAGTTGCAAAGCCCGCACCGAATATTGAAGGTATGATTGAAGTACGGGGTATAGGATTGGTTGAAATGGATTTTAAAGATGAATGTGTACTTAATTTGGTTTTGGAACTTACGGATAGAAAGCAGATTGAAAGATTACCAGATGCTGAACATTTCCAATATGGAGATGTACGTATTCCAAAGTATAAATTTGATCCATTTGCACTTTCGGCAATTCCTAAAATTAAACTGTTATTAAAATGACAAAACAAAATATCAATAACAATAATAGCTTGAATGTCCTGTTGATTACCGGGATGTCAGGTGCTGGCAAGTCGACAGCACTTTCCGTGCTTGAAGATCTGGATTATGAAGCGATTGACAATCTGCCGATTAATTTGCTTCCCAGCTTGATTGAACTTGCAATGAAGAAGGACCCTGATCATATAAATCCGGCGCTTGCAATTGGTGTTGACGTCAGAACAAGAAATTTTAAACCAGAAAATATTCTTGAAATTTTAAACCAGTTAAGAGCGCATGAAGGCATTACGGTTAAAATTCTGTATTTTGACAGCAGTAACGAAATACTTGCCAAAAGATTTTCAGAAACAAGGCGTAAGCATCCACTGGCAAAAGGAAAACCGGTTAGCGAAGGGATTAATCGGGAACGGGGGATGATTGACGTCATTAAAGAACAAAGTGATTATATTTTTGATACTTCAGAATATAATATTCATGATTTGCGTCGTACGTTGTCGGATCATTTTGAGCGTAGCATTGATGTTAGCATGGGGCTTTCAGTAACATCATTTGCGTATCCCAAAGGTATTCCACGTGATTCAGATTTGGTATTTGATGTCCGTTTTTTGAAAAATCCGCACTATGATTCAGACCTTCGGCCACTTACTGGTATGGATGAAGATGTCGGTAATTATATCAGGAAAGATCCCGTTTTTCAAAATAGCTGGGATAAGATATCTGCCCTTATTTTAACATTACTGCCCGAATATAAAAAAGAAGGCAAAGCCTACCTGACCATAGCGTTTGGATGTACTGGTGGGAGGCATCGTTCAGTATATTTTGCTGAAAAACTTGCAAAGTATCTTACTGAAAAAAACTATAAGGTTAATTTACACCATCGCGAACTTAGCCGCTAAAATGCAATTGTCCTTCATTCAAAGACCTATTATACTGGCATTCTGTAGTTAATTAGAAGGGAAGACGATATGATAGGTATGGTTGTTGTGACGCACGGTCGACTGGCGGAAGAATTTATTGCCGCGATGGAGCATGTGGTGGGTCCACAAACTGCACTTCAGGCGATATCGATTGGCCCGGATGATGATATGGAAAAGCGGAGGCAGGATATTCTTGACGCCGTTGACCAGGTGAACGAAGGGGATGGCGTAATCTTATTGACCGATATGTTTGGTGGCACTCCTTCTAATCTTGCTATATCAATTATGGAATCCACGAAAGTAGAAGTTATTGCGGGTATTAACTTGCCTATGCTTATAAAACTTGCCAGTGTACGCGCTACTGAGACGACAATGGAAGATGCAGTTACTGCGGCTCAGGAATCCGGCCGCAAATATATCAATATAGCATCTCACGTATTATCCGGTGAAAACGGATGAATTCACAAAATAACGGTATTTGCCGCATTTTGACAATCCAGAATGAAAGAGGATTGCATGCTAGGGCGTCTGCGAAATTTGTCACGGTTGCAGGTGAATATGATGCAACAATAACTGTCTCAAAAGATGGCGTGGAAGTATGCGGAACTTCAATTATGGGATTAATGATGCTTGCAGCTGCTATCGGCGAAAAGATATCTATCAAAGCAGCGGGGGTTCAGAAGGATGAAGCAATTGAAGCACTTGAAGCCTTGGTTTGTGATAAATTCGGCGAGGAATACTGATTTTTATCTTTTAGGAATATTTTAAGAAATTTCCTTATATAGATATATAAACATTTCTTTATGCTTGCTATTTTAAAGGTAGGCAGTTATAGAGGCATTAATTTATTTATATAAAAGAACAGATAAGGATCTTATTTCTGATGACTGAATTTACAGATTATAAAGTTGCCGATATTTCGCTTGCGGGCTGGGGGCGTCGGGAAATCAATATCGCTGAAACCGAAATGCCGGGACTTATGGCATTGCGTGAAGAGTATGGTGAAAGCCAGCCTTTAAAAGGTGCACGTATAGCAGGGTGTCTTCATATGACTATCCAGACTGCGGTATTGATGGAAACACTGGTGGCATTGGGCGCGGAAGTCCGTTGGTCATCCTGTAATATTTTTTCGACACAGGATCATGCAGCAGCGGCCATGGCGGAAGCTAAGATTCCGGTTTTTGCCTGGAAGGGACTTACAGAAGAAGAATTTAACTGGTGCATTAGGGAAACAATTATTGGTCCTGATGGCTGGAGGCCTAATGTAATTCTTGATGATGGCGGGGATTTGACGGCTATGGTTTACCAAGATTTTCCAGAACTTCTTGATGATATTCGTGGTATTTCAGAAGAAACGACGACAGGCGTTCTACGGCTTTATCAAATGGAAAAGGAAGGTCGCCTTACTGTTCCTGCAATTAATGTAAATGATAGTGTAACAAAATCAAAGTTTGATAATCTCTACGGTTGTCGTGAAAGTCTGGTTGATGGTGTCAAACGCGCGACTGACGTCATGATTGCTGGTAAAATTTGTGTAGTTGCTGGATATGGTGATGTCGGTAAAGGATCAGCCGCATCATTACGTAGCCAGGGTGCACGTGTAATGGTCACTGAAATTGATCCAATTTGTGCACTACAGGCTGCCATGGAAGGTTACGAAGTGGTTACAATGGATGAGGCGGCTTCCAAGGGTGATCTGTTTGTTACATGTACAGGCAACTTCGATGTCATAACAATTGACCATATGCGTCAAATGAAAGATCGTGCCATTGTTTGTAATATTGGTCATTTTGATTCTGAAATCCAGATTGCTGCAATGGAAAACTATAAGTGGGAAGAAGTAAAACCACAGGTCGATGAAGTTATTTTCCCGGATGGTAAAAGGCTTATTGTTCTTGCGAAGGGCCGCCTTGTTAATCTGGGGTGTGCCACTGGCCATCCGAGCTTTGTGATGAGTGCATCATTTACAAATCAGGTGCTGGCACAAATGGAATTATTCAATAATCACGGAAATTATAAAAATAAAGTTTATGTGCTTCCAAAACATCTGGATGAGAAAGTAGCATCACTTCACCTAGACAGACTTGGTGTAAAACTTACCAAGTTAAATGAAGATCAAGCTAAATATATTGGTGTAAAAACGGAAGGGCCCTTTAAACCAGATCATTACCGTTACTAAATGAATCATAATAAAATTTTATAAGCCCGTTCATGGTTAACAAATTATGAACGGGCTTTTCTTTTGTGTTTAAAGCGGCTATTTTATCAGCAATCAAAGTCTCTGAAGGGTGGAGAAGAATTTGCCAGCTATTTTTAAAAGTATTGTTCTAATTGCTGTAACTTTTGTTTTATCTGCTTCTCTATCTTCAGCACAATTTGCAGACAGTGTAGATTTCGGATCAGGCCAGAATAATCAATTTATGGTGTCGCTTGGCCTTTTTATTATTGTTACAATTTCAATAATAATTTGGTTTATCAGTCAAAGAATGAAATTAGTACGAACATTGACAAATGTAAGTATCAATGAACTTTACCTGAAAAATATAATATCGCAAAGTCAGGGTAGTTTCTATCTTTGGGACGAAAACAGGAACCTGTTATTAAATTCAGAAATCAATATCAGGTTTGAAGATGGGACAATAGCGGCAGATATTGATGATCTGAAATCAAGGTTTTCCACTACAGATAAGACAATATTCGATAAAAATCTTAATAATCTGTTCGAAAATAACAATGAATTTGCACAGACGGTCGACCTCAAACAATATAATATGCACATTTTATTATCTGGAAACACTTTAAAAACTGATCCAAATGGTAACATTTGCCACATTGTTTGGATCAAAGACAACACTATTGATGAAAAAATAAGACGTTATCAAACAGTTGAATCAAGAGTGGCGAATGAACGCACACGTTTACTTGAAAACGCCATGAACAAAGCGAACTTCCCTATATGGATAAGAGATGAAAATCTTGATCTGAAATGGGCCAACAATGCATACGTTGATGCCGTTGACGGAGGTGACCAGAAAAACGTTATTGAAAATAATCTTGAGTTAGCGATCAACACACTAGGTGTGAATATCAGAAATATGGCTGAAAATGTTTATGCAAGTGGTGAGGCCAGTTCAGAAAGTCATTTTGTGGTCATTAATGGTGAAAGAAGGTCAATGGATTTTCATCATTTACCCTATTCAATTGATGGTCATGAAAATGCAATTTTGGGATATGCCCAGGACATCACAGAGCTTGAAGAGGCGCGTGGAAGTCTTGCGGATCACACAGAATCCTATGCAGAAACACTTGATCAGTTTTCTTCTGCTGTCGCAATTTTCGATTCAGGTATGAGGCTCGAATATTATAACAAATCCTATGTCCGGCTATGGGGACTCCCTGAAAGTTTGTTATTCAGCCATCCGCATTATGGTGAAATACTGGAAGCATTGAGAGAAGCACGTAAATTACCGGAACAGGCAAACTTTCCGGAATGGAAGAAAAAGCAGCTTGAAATTTACAAAGAGGTTTTTGATCCCGTAGAAAGCATGATGCATCTACCGGATGGAAAAACGCTTCGTGTTGTTATGCAGCAACATCCACTTGGTGGTATGCTTGTATTTTATGAAGATGTTACAGACTATTTTGCTCTTGAAAGTTCTTACAATACGCTCATTGCTGTTCAAAGAGAAACGCTTGATAACCTTCACGAAGGTATTGCTGTTTTCGGTGTGGATGGAAGATTAAAATTGTCCAATGACGGCTTTGTAAATATTTGGGAAGTTTCGGCGGAATTTTTAAAAACCAATCCTCATGCAATTGATGTACTGGACCGGTGTGCTGCATTATTTGAAAATGAAGAACCGATGGATGAATTCAAGCAGCTGATTGTTGGTGGCGAAGCGAAGAAAGAGGCTGCTTCCGGACAGTTTAAATTAAAGAATGAAAAAGTGATCAATTATTCGCTCGTGCCGCTCCCGGATGGGGCTGTTTTGGTTATTTTCATCGATGTTACAGATAGTTACCGAGTCGAATATTCCCTCAGAAAGCACAATGAAGCCTTGGAAGAAGCACAGAATATCAAGTCAGATTTTCTGGCCCATATGTCTTATGAGCTACGTAATCCGTTAAATAGTGTCTTGGGTTTTGCCGAATTATTGGAAAAAGAATATCGCGGTCCACTTAATGATGAACAACATCAATACATGAGAAATATATTAAGTGCATCGGATTATTTACTGGATCTGATCAATGACATACTTGATCTGTCAGTCATTGAAGCCGGGGGACTTTCAATTGAAGCATCCAATTTCAGTCTTGATGAAACAATTAACGGGATTGTCGCTAAACTTGATGAAAGAATAAAACAAAAGGAAATTAATCTGACAGTTGATTTAGCCTCTGATCTTGATCTTGTATATGGTGATCAGCGCAGAATCCAGCATTCCATCTCCAACCTATTGTCCAATGCAGTTAAATTCACAATGGATTCTGGAAATATATCGGTTAAAACATGGCAGGATGATGAGAATTATTTTATCAGCGTTAAGGATGATGGGATTGGAATTGACCATAGAGAATTCGATGAAATATTTGAAAAATTCTATACGGGTTCAAATGTTCCAAAAGGCAAAGGAACAGGTCTTGGACTTTCCCTGGTAAAAATATTTGTTGAGGTCCACGGCGGTGAGGTCCTCGTAGACAGCACGCTGGGAATTGGCACTGAGATGACATGTAGATTGCCAAAAAAACTCCCTATTTCTGATGAAATATCACATCAGGATAATATTGTCCGTGATGCTTTTGGCGAATGAACGCGATCAATTATATGGTATTTAAAGAATTTTATCTGGAAAATCTGTCCGATTGCCAAAAACTGGCTAGTCAGCTAGCACCTTTTTTACAAACAGGTGATATCATTGCATTTACAGGAAATTTAGGTACGGGAAAAACTGAGTTTTGTCGTTCAATAATACATGCTCTGGGTTACAAGGAAGATGTTCCCAGCCCAACGTTTAACTTGGTTCAGGTCTATGAGCCGGAAATGGATGATATGGAAAAGCCAGCTGTCTGGCATATGGATCTTTATCGTTTGGAACATGAAAATGATGTTTTTGAACTGGGAATCGAAGATGCTTTTGATAGCGCAATTACATTGGTCGAATGGCCGGAAAAAATGGGAAAATTTTTACCACCTGAACATTTGCAAATTCATCTGACGTTGGGTGAGGGTGAAAATACAAGGCTTGTTACATTTGGTGGAAGCGAGTATTGGCAAAAAAGATTAAGAGAGTTAGAAGTTTAATGTCGCGTAAGGAACAAATAGTTGAATTTTTGGAAAAAAACGGATGGGTAGGGGCTGATATACAACCTCTGGCCGGAGATGCGTCTTTCAGACGGTATGACCGTGTTTTTCTTAATGGAAAAAAAGCAGTACTGATGGACGCTCCTCCTGAGTTTGAAGACACGCGTCCTTTCGTTGCAATTGCCGAATATCTGGTTGAAATTGGGCTTTCGGCACCGGTA
Source organism: Alphaproteobacteria bacterium (assembly GCA_030432815.1). Classification (GTDB taxonomy): domain Bacteria; phylum Pseudomonadota; class Alphaproteobacteria; order Sphingomonadales; family Emcibacteraceae; genus Pseudemcibacter. The sequence goes on from JAUILB010000025.1 coordinate 14,547, forward strand.
ATTTATGCAAGCGATTTTGACAAGGGATTCTTGTTATTAGAAGACCTGGGGGATGATCTGTTCAAAACTGTACTTGAAAAAGATATCGACCGTGAACAGGGGCTATATGAACAGGCGGTATTGGAACTTGTTAAGTTAAACAGCATTCCTTTTAAGAAAACATTCGACTATTCGGGTGGCAGATATACAGTTCCAACTTATGATGTAGAAAGGCTGCTTTCGGAAATAGATCTTTTCACGGATTGGTATTATCCAGCCCTTATGGGTAAACGCATGTCGATTAAAAAACGTGAATTTTTTAGAAATTTATGGAAAAAACTACTTCACCAGGTTGGCGCGCCGGATGAATGTCTGGTTCTGAGAGATTATCATGCTGAAAATTTACTTGAACTTGAAAACGGTCAAGTTGGCATGATTGATTTTCAGGATGCTGTTATCGGACATAGTGCATATGATCTTGTTTCATTATTGCAGGATGCAAGGCGCGATGTGGATCCGCATGTAGAAGAGCTGATGATAAAAAAATATGTAAAAGCGCTTGGTCGTGACGAACGGCAGTTCCGGGAGCAATATGCTATTCTTGGGGCGCAACGGAATATGAAAATCATCGGCATATTTGCGAGGCTTTCATTACGGGATGGCAAAGATAATTATATTGCCTATCTACCGCGCATGTGGGGGTTGTTGGAAAGGTGCCTTGTACATCCGGCTTTAAAGGATATCAAAGAGTGGGTGGATCGAGAATTGCCAACAAATAGGTGCGAACCACTGGATGTTCAAAGGTTGTATCCTGATCATGCAATGATATTGGCTGCCGGTTTGGGGCTTCGTATGCGCCCCATGACAGACAACCTGCCAAAGCCACTTATAAAGATTGCTGACAAGGAAATGCTTGCTCATACGCTTGATGGAATTGTAGCAGCGGGTATTAAAACGACAATTATCAATATGCATTTTTGTGCTGATCAGATCGTGGATTTTGTCAAAAACAGAAAAGACTGGCGGCCGTCAATCAAGCTTTCTGACGAGCGTGAAAAGCTCCTGGATAGTGGGGGTGGTATAAAAAATGCGCTTCCGCTTTTGGGAAATAACCCATTCTATATATTAAACAGTGATATGATCTGGACTGAGCAGGGGTTGCCGGCGTTAACGCGACTGGCAACGAGCTGGGATGACAGGATGGATATATTAATGTTGCTTGTCAGAAAAGATAAAGCATATGGCCATGATGGTCCTGGGGACTTTCATAGGGACCAAGATGGAAGACTTGTCTTTCGCGGTGATGATCCCGTGAGTGATTATTATTATGGTGGTATGCTTATAATAAGGCCGGAATGTTTTGAAAATGTAGAAGAAGATATATTTTCACTTCGTAAATTATTCAGAAAAGCTGCGGATGATGGTCGGCTTTTTGGCCTTGTCCACGAAGGTGAATGGTATCATGTGGGAACGCCAGCAGCGGTAAATGAAACCGAAAGACTTCTAAAGGGGGAATAATGCCGAGACGTCTTGGAAAAGAACCCGAAATATATAATATCCCTGCGCATCAGTCCTTTGTTGATGTGCTTGCAAAAGGTGTCATAGACCGGTTTGGCAGTGATCCAATAAGTTTGAGCAAAGTTCTCATTCTGCTGCCAAACAG
>JAUILB010000349.1 GCA_030432815.1 Alphaproteobacteria bacterium
AGTGAAAGAGCATGAACCTCATCCACGTTAAATTCATCACGGTCCAATGATTTTGGGGCGGGCTGCTTAAAATATCTATTTTGCATCCATTTCGTAACGAGCGCCTGATCAACCGTTCCCTTGGCCGATATTTCACCGTTCTTGTCATAAGGCAGATCGGTATTTTTCCGCACAAGATCATCCAGAAGCGCATTGGCCGGCCCCGTATCAAACGCCAGCATATCATCGGCATTTGGACAGCCAATCCAGGTTATATTCCCAACACCGCCCATATTCAGCATCGCAACCGGATATTCAACATTGCTGCTACGGGCAATAACATGGTGATATATCGGTGCCAGTGGCGCCCCTTCACCGCCATTTTCCATGTCATTGCGGCGCAAGTCATTAATCACCGGTATGCCTGTCATTTCAGCAAGCATCTTTCCATCACCAATTTGCCAGGTCCAGCCATCTTCCGGGCCGTGGAGAACGGTTTGGCCATGAAAGCCGATGATATCAATGTTTTTCATTTGATTTGCTTCAATTATTTTTTTTATAACGCCCGCATGAAGTTCGGTTACCAGCTTTTCTGCATCATTGATCAGGGTATTATTTCTGGTGGGGCGGCCTTCCTTTCGTGCTTCGGCAAGGGCGGACTTTAACAGGGCCTGTTCTTCGCTCGTATAAGGTCTATGATACGCTGTTCCAATGCGCTCAACATGTTCCCCATCCGATTTAATAATCGCAGCGTCAATACCGTCCAAAGACGTTCCGCTGATCATGCCGATTGCGGTTAACGGGTTATTTTTTTTGGCCAATGACAAAATCCCCTAAATTTCCATTTTGGTCTTTGCCCAACTTGTGCTAAACGAGCGGACATTAAATTATAACTTACTAAATGATCATATTATGACCGAAACCATTGACAATTACACGCCTAAATCAGAATTTTTGCACACGATGCTTGAGCGCGGCTTTATCCATCAATGCACGGACGTGGAAGCACTTGATAAACGCCTGCAATCAGAAATTATCCCGGCTTATATTGGTTTCGATTGTACAGCAAGCAGTCTTCATGTGGGTTCCCTTGTGCAGATCATGATGCTACGCCATCTTCAAAAATGTGGCCATAAACCAATAGCACTTATGGGTGGTGGTACAACAAAAATCGGCGACCCAAGTGGCAAGGATGAAAGCCGCCAGATTTTAACTTACGAAAAAATCAATGAAAATATGCAAGGCATCAAATCGGTTTTTGAAAAATACCTGACATTTGGTGATGGTCCGACAGACGCAATTATGCCCAACAACGCGGACTGGCTTGACGAGCTTAATTATATTGATATGCTGCGTACCGTCGGCCCGCATTTTACCATTAACCGCATGCTGACCTTTGAAAGCGTAAAAATGCGCCTTGACCGTGAAAGCCCGCTGACATTTCTTGAATTCAATTACATGATACTCCAGGCATATGATTTCCTGGAACTTCAGCGCCGTGTAGGCTGCGCTATGCAAATGGGCGGATCAGACCAGTGGGGCAACATCATTAATGGTGTGGAACTTAACCGCCGCATGGACCGGAAAGAAGTCTTTGGCCTGACCACGCCACTAGTGACCCTTGCAAGTGGTGCAAAAATGGGTAAAACCGCAACCGGCGCCGTCTGGCTTAATGAAGACATGTGTTCCAGTTACGATTTCTGGCAATATTGGCGTAACACGGCCGATGCGGATGTGGGTCGTTTTCTTCGTTTATTCACTGAACTTCCAATGGATGAAGTACGCAGGCTTGAAGCACTTGAAGGGCAGGAAATAAATGACGCCAAAAAAATCCTTGCAAATGAAGCCACACGCCTGCTCCACGGTGCAGATGCCGCCGCAAAGGCAGAAGAAACAGCAAAAAAAGCCTTTGAGGACAGATCATTAGGTGCCGATCTTCCCACCGTTGATGTGGCAAAATCAGACCTTGAAGGTGGTATTTCAGTATCAGATCTTTATGTCACCGCAGGGCTTGGCGCATCAAAAGGTGAAGTCAGACGCCTGATCAAACAGGGCGGCGCCAAGCTTAATGATGAAAAAATCACTGACGGTGACATGATCATATCTCTGGACCACCTGAATGATCAGGGCAGCATAAAATTATCCGCCGGCAAGAAAAGACATATTCTGGTAATACCGAAGTAGTTTACGTTAATATTTATTAACTATATTAGCTTATCTTTGTGTTTATAAATTAATTCTGCGAATCCATCTGCCCAAGGTTTTCAAAATGGGAAAAATGAAGAAACCCAAGGAAATATTGATCATTATCGGTGCCATGAAATCCGGCACAACCAGCCTGTTTAATTATCTCGCGCAGCATCCGCAGATTGCACCCTCACGGTTAAAGGAACCGGGTTTTTATGCGGCGGATGAAATCTGGCAAAAAGGGTTTGGCTGGTATTTTGATCTCTGGGATTTTAAACCGGACCAGCATAAGCTCGCCATGGAAGCCACAACCGATTATACAAAATTTCCATTATTCCCCGAAACGGCAAAGCGTATAAAATCGACTGACGATGTAAAATTCAAATTCATTTATATCATGCGAAATCCGTTAAGGCGGATTGAATCCCATGCATTGCATGTATCACGTGTCAAAATGGAAAGCTGCTTCGTCGGGCCAACAGACCATGATTATTCATTTGATAATGGCGTTGAGCAAAATTCAATCGAATTTTCAAAATACGCACAGCAACTAGATCAGTTCACAAAATATTTTGACAAGGAAGATATATTTTTAACCACACTGGAAGAATTAAACAGTGATCCTGAGAAAGTAATGCAGGAGATAACCGGTTTTCTTGGTATTTCACCTTATGAATTCGAAGATTTGAGTAAATCCTATAACTCATATAAATCAAAAACACCGCCAAACAGACTGCATCAATTTTTTTCTTCCATAAAATGGCTAAGGGCGGTTTATCATTTTTTGCTG
>JAUILB010000026.1 GCA_030432815.1 Alphaproteobacteria bacterium
GTCCATATTAACTTCTGTAGTCCGCGTTAATACTGATGTATTCATGCGTAAGATCACACGTCCATACTGTTGAAGCTCCCTGAGCAATCCCCACATCAACTTCTATATCAATTTCCTGACCTTTTAGATGCTCAGTACATATTTGTTCGTCATAACCAACAACCCCCATACCATGTTCCGTCACTTTTTGACCGCCGATGAGTATTTCAAGATCATCGCGGCTGGCTTTTTCACCCGCCTTGCCCACTGCCATAACAATTCGCCCCCAATTGGCATCTTCTCCGGCAATAGCGGTTTTAACAAGTGGTGAATTTGCAATGCTCATTGCAATCCGTCTGGCAGCCTTATCATTTTCGGCGCCGCTGACATTTATACGGATTAATTTGCGGGCACCTTCACCGTCTCTTACAATCTGAAGCGCAAGGTCATGACAAACTTCGAACAGTTTTAATTTAAAATCATCAAGTGCCGGATCGGCAGCATCACTGATCATATTTTCCCTGCCGGCGGCAAACATCATGAGTGTATCTGATGTGGACGTATCACTGTCAACCGTAATGGCATTAAATGAATCTTCTGTCGCTATCGCGAGCATATCTTGAAGAGCCCTTTGTTTAATCGCAGCATCAGTGAATATAAACCCCAACATGGTTGCCATATCAGGAGCAATCATGCCTGACCCTTTGGCAATTCCATTGATTGTGAACATTTTGCCATTAATTAATGCAACTCGCGTAGCAACCTTCAGGAAAGTGTCAGTGGTACGTATCGCATTAGCAGCCGATTTCCATAAATCCGATGACAGTGCGCCTGAAATATTTTTTATATGACCATTTATTCTGTCCGCGGGAAGCACTTCGCCGATTACCCCCGTGGATGCTACATAAATCTGGTCCTGCTCGCAGTCAAGGGAGCTTGCGACCGCTTCTATCGTGGACGCCATAGCCTTGTCACCCGCCTTTCCGGTAAAAGCGTTGGCATTGCCAGCATTAACCAAAAGTCCTCTTGCCGGCTTTCCGGCCTTAAGTTGTGCCCGGCACCAGTCGACGGGGGCAGATGAACATTTGGATTGTGTGAAAACACCTGCTGCCTGTGCACCATCCGGAAAAGAAACCAGCAAAAGATCATCTCTTTCCTTATATTTAATGCCTGTGTTTGCCGTTGCCATCAAAACACCGCTTATAGGCGGCAATTCTGCAAATTCTTTCGGTGCAAGTGGTGATATTTTGCTCATTAAATAAGTTCTTATTTGTTTGATTATGCTAATTTATTCCCCTTATAGTCTGCGAAAAGAAAGAATGTCTATATTTTCTCTTAAAAATATCAATAATATGAGGATCAAACATTGACAGAGAGCGCTGCCACTCTTATTTGTGCTACTCGACTATATGTTTATGAATTTAAATTTTAGGCTGAGGGGATTATTCGCCCTGAGTTCTAATTTATAAGGCCCGGGAAATCCGTCGTCCTTTTAGGGAAATATTATGTTGGGATTGGACAAAATTGCCAAAAAAATTTTTGGAACAGCAAATGATCGTTATCTGAAGGGACTTGAACCACGTATAAATGCGATCAATGCGCTTGAGCCGGAAATTTCAGCCTTGTCCGATGCTGACCTAAAAGCCAAAACCGAAGAATTCAGAGCACGCCTAAAAGAAGGCGAAAAACTGGACAATTTGCTCGTCGAGGCTTTCGCCGTAGTACGCGAAGCTGCTGTTCGTACCCTTGGTCAGCGTCATTATGACGTTCAGCTTATTGGCGGGATTGTTCTTCATGAAGGCCAAATTGCCGAAATGAAAACGGGCGAAGGTAAAACGCTTGTTTCCACGCTCGCTGGATATTTAAATGCGCTTCCGGGAAACGGCGTTCATATAGTAACCGTCAATGATTATCTTGCTACGCGCGACTCTGAATGGATGGGCCAAATATACAGGTTCCTTGGCATGTCCGTTGGCTGCATTATTCCCAACCTTCCCGATGATAGAAGAAAAGAGGCTTACGCCTGTGATGTTACATATGCAACCAATAACGAACTGGGATTTGATTATCTACGGGATAATATGAAATTTCATCCGGATGCAATGGCGCAGCGTGGACAGCATTTTGCCATTGTTGACGAAGTAGACAGTATATTGATTGATGAGGCCCGAACGCCGCTCATTATTTCCGGACCAACCGAAGATAAATCAGACCTTTATGTATCCATTAACAAAATTATCCCTGAACTAGATAACGAAGATTATGAAGTTGATGAAAAAAGCCGGAGTATTTCCCTGACAGAAGAAGGTATGGAGCATCTTGAAGAGGTATTAAAAGAAGCCGGGCTGATTGAAACGGACAATCTTTATGATTACGGTAATGTGGCAGTGGTTCACCATGTTAACCAGGCCCTTAAAGCGCATAAATTATTCCATGCGGAAAAAGAATATATCGTCAAAGATGGCAATATTATTCTTATTGATGAATTTACCGGCCGGATGATGGACGGCAGACGACTTTCAGACGGTCTTCATCAGGCTATTGAAGCCAAAGAAGGTGTTGATATCCGCACTGAAAACCAGACCCTTGCATCGGTGACGTTCCAAAATTACTTCCGCCTTTATGAAAAACTTTCCGGCATGACCGGTACTGCGGCAACAGAAGAGGCGGAATTTGGTGATATTTATGGTCTTGGTGTCGTTGAAATTCCAACCCATGTTCCTGTTGCAAGGATAGATGATCATGACGAAATTTACCGAACATCAGAGGAAAAATATGCTGCGATTGTTGACCGGATTGAAGAATGTTACAAAACAAAGCAGCCGATCCTGGTTGGTACCGTAAGCATTGAGAAATCAGAATATCTTTCTGACATGCTTAAAAAACGCAAAGTCACGCATAACGTGCTGAACGCAAAATTCCATGAAGAAGAAGCCTATATTGTCAGTCAGGCCGGTCGGGAAGGGGCCGTTACCATCGCTACCAATATGGCTGGTCGCGGTACTGACATTCAGCTGGGCGGAAATGTGGAAATGCGCATTGAGCGCGAAATTCCCGAACAGGATGAGAAAAAACGCGAAAAGCTCATTGAAAAAATTACAGAAGAAGTTAAAGCTGAAAAGAAAAAGGTTATTGAGCTTGGCGGACTGTTTGTGCTTGGAACCGAACGCCACGAAAGCCGCCGTATCGATAATCAGCTTCGTGGCCGTTCCGGGCGCCAGGGCGACCCGGGCTATTCCAAATTTTATCTGAGCATGGAAGATGATCTTATGCGGATTTTTGGCGGGGAACGCATGGACAGCTGGATGCAGAAACTCGGTTTTGAGGAAGGGGAATCACTTACGCACCCCTGGTTGAACCGGGCAGTTGAAAAATCTCAGGAAAAAGTTGAAACCCGAAATTACGATATCCGTAAAAATCTGCTCAAATTCGATAATGTGATGAACGATCAAAGGAAAGCAATTTACGAACAACGCAAAGAAGTGATGGTGGAAGAAGATCTTGAGGAAACCATAGCAGACATGCGTGAGCATTTAATTGAAGATCTGGTGGCAAATCACATTCCTGCAAAAAGTTATCCGGAAGACTGGGATACAAAAGGCCTTTCCATAGAAATGAAAAGAATATTTACCAGTGATTTCGAGTTGGAAAAGTGGGCCGATGAGGAAGGTATAGACAGCGATACGTTTACAGATCGCATCATTGATGCCGCAAATCAATTTATGAAAGCCAAGAGTGAACAAATAAGCCCGGAAATTATGCGCCGCGTCGAAAGAGACTTTCTGTTGCGTGCTATTGACGGACACTGGAAAGAACATCTGGCACAACTTGATCATCTGCGTCAGGTCATCCAGCTGAGGTCTTACGGTCAGCGCAATCCACTTGATGAATATAAAACTGAAGCATTTTCAATGTTTGAAAGTATGTTGGCCCATACACGGGAAAATATTGCGCTCCTGCTGGCGCATGTGCAAATAAAATTCGAAGATGATGTTCCTGAGCGAAGGGAGCTGGATCGTGGCGAGATGAGAGAAAGCCACCCGGGCAGTAATACGCCTGCCCCTCCTGCTGTTGGGGGAACACCCCACCAGTGGAAAAACACGCCGCGTAACGCAGAATGCCCCTGCGGTAGCGGTAAGAAATATAAACATTGTCATGGACTAGTGATGCCAAAGGTCGGGCGAAATGATCCGTGCCCCTGCGGTAGCGGTAAAAAATATAAACACTGCCACGGCTCGATATAATTCAGTAGCAATTCGCTCTTAAAAAGTTGTCTTTAAATCTTAAAGGCCCACACTGCCAATGTTCAGGAATTTCTCTTGGCGCATTTCTTTGATTTTATCGGCACCCATTGTTGAAAATTCAAGCAATGCATTATCAATTGCTTTGCCAACTGCCTTCATTGTTTTTTCGTGATCCCTGTGCGCACCGCCAATAGGTTCCGGTATCACTTCATCGATAACCTGTAGCTTAAGCAAATCCTGCGCTGTAATTTTTAGGGCATTTGCGGCGTCTTCGGCTTTTTCATTGGTACGCCATAATATGGAAGCACATCCTTCGGGGGAAATAACACTATAGACTGCGTGTTCCATCATCAGGACCTTATTTCCCGCGGCAAGTGCTACAGCACCACCTGATCCGCCCTCACCAACAATAATGCTGACAAGAGGCACTCTCACACTCAAACAGGCCTCAGTTGATCTGGCAATCGCTTCAGCCTGACCGCGCTCCTCAGCACCAACACCGGGATATGCACCGGCCGTATCAACAAAAGTGATAATCGGTATTTTAAACTGGTCCGCAAGTTTAAATAACCTGATTGCTTTTCGAAATCCTTCAGGACGCGCCATGCCGAAATTATGTTTTATCCTGCTTTCCGTATCACTGCCTTTTTCATGGCCTACAACCATAACGGTCTGGCCCTTAAACCGGCCAATACCACCGATAATCGCATGATCATCAGCATACGCACGATCACCGGAAAGTGGCATAAAATCTGTGAATAAATTACTGATATAATCAGATAAATGCGGTCTGTCAGGATGGCGGGCCACCTTGATTTTTTCCCAGGATGTCAACTTGGAATATGTTGAGCGTAGCAGTTGGTCAAGCTTCTTTTCAAGCCTGTCGACTTCTTCGGCAATGTTAATTTCATCACCGCTTTCCAAGCTTTGCATATCCCGAATTCGGCTTTCAAGTTCGGCAATTGATTTTTCAAAATCCAAATAGGTTTGCATATAAAATAACTTTACTATTTTCTTTAGCTATAAATTCTTGCAAAAAAGCCCTTATACCCTCTGAGGAAAAAAAAGGCGACTAAAAAAGGCAACAATAAAATAAACATAAATCTCATTTTGCCAGTGGGTGCTTAGATTGTACCAATGATTTCAACCTTTCTTCCAACACATGTGTATAGATTTGGGTCGTGCTAATATCAGAATGTCCAAGCATTTTCTGTACAGCTCTTAAGTCCGCACCGTTGGCCAGCAAATGGGTAGCAAAAGCATGTCTTATGACATGAGGGGAAAGCGTACCCGGTGATATGCCGACCGCTGCACCCAACGACTTTAAAAGTTGTGAAAACCGATGCCGCGTCAAATGTCCTGATTTGCCACGGGATGGAAATAACCATTTATTATTTTTTCCAAATTTAAGGCTTCCGTTAGAATCTTTGGCGGACGCCATGACGTCATTATATCTATTCACTGCAGCAAGGGCCCGCTCACTTAAGGGAACAAGCCGTTCTTTATCTCCCTTTCCCCTGACATAAATATAGGGCTCGCCGCTCCTAAATACAGCTCTCGGCAGACCGACAAGTTCTGATACTCGTAAGCCTGTGGCATATAGAAGTTCTAATAATGCCCAAAGCCGTACATCTGCAAACTCATTGGACTGCGCTGCTTTATCTTCAGCCGCTTCAAGCAACAAAGAAACCTGTTGTTCTGAAAGTAGTTTGGGCAGTGATCTTCCGGTGCGTGGGCTTTCAAGATCTGCACAAGGATTATCCTTGCGTATGCCTTCCGCGAAAAGAAATTTATAAAATTGTCTAAGACAAGAAAGTTTTCGTGCGGCGCTACTTGACGCAAATTCATTTTCCTTGAGCATTGACAGGTACTTACGCAAATCATCCTTGGTTGCGTTCATAAGAATATTGTTCGACATTTTGGGAACGGTTGCTATAAATTGTTCCAAATCACGACGATAGCATTCGATGGTATTGATTGAAGCGGCCCGTTCAGTAAGGATCATTTCCAGAAAACGATCTATCAGTGATTGATCCTGCATCAGAATCCGTTGGCGACAAGCGCTTCTATTGCAACATTTCGTGCGTCCTGCTCAAGACCCACGCTTCTAAGCAAACGGACAACCGTGCTGAGACCCGATGCATCAAGGCTGCCCGGACCACTTTGGCCCATTGCAATTAAACTTAGCAACACCGCTTCACCGGGCTTGTTTTCTCCTACCGCTCTGATCATTTCACGCCAAACTGCAAGTGGTATCGATTGAATACCCTCAACATGATTTTCCGTAATAAGCTCAGCCCATTTATCATCAGCAACAGAATAACCAAATGCTTCCGCTAACGCGTAAAGCAACGTCGCCTTGGCGTCCCTGTTTTCAGGAGAAAGAACCATTTGACCATTCCACCATAAATTCAGAATACTGTCAGACCACGGAATGTCCCCCGGTTCGGATGCCAATATCGCCAAAGGCCAGATATTTATCAGTGCTCTGGTTGCTTCAGCGTCGCCACCTGCCGCAGCACGTCGCGCAAAGTCATACCACCTAATCGCACTATCCGTTTCCCCGGCCAGAATAAGCCCACGGGAAATATGATGAGCATGATTTATCAAACGCGTCGAAGGGGTGATTGATTTTAAAGTCTGGCTATTGAGAGCTGCTTTTCGTGGTATATCTGCACTTTCAGTCGCGCGTTTCCATATGGCTTCAAGAATTTGTGCTTTTTCAAGATCATCCGTACGCTTGGAGGCCGCCTGATATAGAAGTGCGTCTGCAATAGGTCTGTCATCAAATTCAGCCATCCGCACAGCACTATTATATTCTGCATTGGAAAATTCCTGCAAATCATAAATATTACGAAGAGCATTAGCCGTCACACCTCCTGAAAGATAACTTCTGGCAGCAGCCTGAAATCTGTTTTCAACAGACATGTTGGGATTGATAACAAGAGCACTTATTATAAGAGGGTCGCTTGCTTCAATCAAATTGGCATCAATTGGCTGATCCAGAAAAGTCCAAATTGCATAATTTATCGGCTCAAGTGAAGTCAATCCACCACTGAAAAAAGTGCCCCGTGTCTCCGGTGGTTCCATAAGCCTGCCCAGGAGGTCATTAAATACAAAATCAATGTTCGCACGTTCATTTAGCATATCAAGTGCTATTTGCGCACCTGCGTTATCTTCCTGAAGCACACGACAGAAAGCCTGCATTTTAAGCCAGAACTGTTCCTCATCGGTTAGTTCATCGTCTTCCATCATAGCATTCGTGGAAAACCGATTGTTTCTGTTTTGGTTTTCAATAGAACCGGATCTTATCTGCTGTGACATTTGGCAGGCCCCGATAAAATCCCCCCCCAGCATAAGTATTTCGGCATTTTGTTTTTCTGGATTTAACATCTGATCTGGCAGATTTTGAATATAAGATACAAGATCTTCAAGGTTTCCTCTTTCTATAAGTTCCTTGAGTCTCATATTAATAAACTGTTTAAACAAATCCTCATCAAATGATTCATTACGACGAGCAAAACGATTATTACCAATTTCCACCAGATCCGTATCCTCTTCAAGGATAGGCATTCCGGTTGGTGACGTCGTTGTGGATAAAAGGAGTTTTCTTGCAATTGCATCCATCGCCGGCGACCGGGTAGGCAAATTGAGAGCATTCATCAACATTTGTATTTTAGCGATGTCAGATGGTTGCCAGATATTTTTTGCCATTCCACCCATAGTTTGGCTTAGAGTTCCGTAGGCTGTATCGTCCTGTTCTTCAGGCTGCAATAAAACCTCTTCCTCAACAGGCTGGTCATACTGGGGGTCATTGCTTGATGAACCCGTTAGATTGCTAAGTCTTTCTTCTGCCCTGTTTACTATTTCAGCATCACTGGGAAAATAAGGGGCCGGAACGCCCGCCGGAAACAGGATGGATTTCGGTGGTTCCTCAGCATCCTGTACCGATGGATCAATTATCTGCTCTTGTGCATAAGAGGCAAAACTGCCAAAGCAGACCAAGAATGCCACAGCAATCCCTGACTTTTTTGATATTGCCCGAGTCTGTTTTTTTAGAAGAATTTCCCACCGGGTTATTTTCATGTGTACTCCCTTGCTTCAAATATCAATTTGGAAAAGCATCGTCAGGCAGCGTTTTTTCAATACGTTGGGTTGGCGCAGGAATATCGGCGGTCATTAAATAAATTCCCGCACCAATAATGGTAACGATGATCGCGATAATCAGAATAAGCCACAATTTTGCCATTGGTATATTTACCTTAGTAATATTATAAATAAATTCAATTCAATAACTCATCATACTAACTATGTTTTGATGCAACGTAAAGCTTGCTAAAAAATATGTTTATTTCGTGGCTAAAGGTGCTAAAGACATGTAAATAGAAGATATAATGAATAATTTGAAAAGAAAAATAAAAAAAAAACCTGCGCCGCGCCTCAGATATCCCCTACGCAAGAGCATATCCCTTGTTGGGCTGATGGGAAGCGGTAAGACCACTATCGGCGTACGCCTTGCCCGGCGGCTGAATATGAAATTTGTAGATAGTGATCACGAAATTGAATTAGCAGCAAGCCATACAGTCTCAGAAATATTTGAAAAGTTTGGTGAAGAAGATTTTCGCAAAGGGGAGCGGCGTGTCATAAACCGCCTGATAACACAGGAAAATAAAATTGTGCTTGGTACCGGCGGGGGCGCTTTCATGGATCCAAAAACAAGAGGACGGCTCAAGCGACACACAATTGTAATCTGGCTCAAGGTGGATGTTGATTTGCTGGTGGAACGAACATCGAAAAGGGATACCAGGCCACTTCTACAAAAGGGAAACCCTAGACAAATTCTACAGAAATTAACAGAAGAACGTTATCCGGTGTATAAAGAAGCCCATATCGTGATTGAAAGCGGTCAGGGACCTCATGATAAAGTGGTTAATGATATTATTTGGAAACTGAATAAATATCTTGCTATTGAGAAAAAAAAGTATCAAAAGCGCATGGCGCGTAAAAAAGCGCGCATGAAAAAGGACGCCGAAGTAAAAGGCGAAAAGGAAAATGCAGACAACAACGGTTGATCTTGGAAGCAGAAGTTACGAAATTCTGATAGGCGAAAATCTACTGGATGATGCGGCGGAATATATACTGCCTTTTCTTAAGCGTAAAAAGACCGTGATAATAACAGATGAAAATGTTGCCAAGCACCAGCTACCCCGACTTGAAAGAAGCTTAAAAGGATCAGATATCAGTTTTGACACCGTCATCGTACCCGCTGGCGAAGCGACAAAATCATTTACGCAGTTTGAAAGCCTTTTGGAGCAGCTAATAACAATGCGCCTTGAGCGTAGTGATACTATTATCGCATTCGGTGGGGGCGTTGTAGGTGATCTTGTTGGTTTTGTAGCGAGTGTATATCTGCGGGGAATTAATTTTATTCAAATTCCTACCAGCCTTCTGGCCCAGGTCGATAGTTCCGTTGGCGGAAAAACGGGTATAAATAGCAGACAGGGCAAAAATCTGGTAGGCACCTTCCATCAGCCGCAGCGGGTCATTATAGATGTCACTAGTCTTGATACACTGGATCACAGGCATCTCATCGCAGGATATGCCGAAATTGTTAAATACGGCCTTATTAATGATCCGGAGTTTTTTGGCTGGCTGGAACAAAATGGTGAAGCACTTGTTGGTGGAAATCGCAATATCCAGATCGATGCAATCCAGAAAAGCTGTGCCGCCAAAGCATCCATTGTCGCTGATGATGAAAAAGAGGCCGGCGTACGCGCTCTCCTAAATCTTGGTCATACCTTTGGGCATGCCCTTGAAGCAGAAAATGGATATAATGACAACCTTTATCACGGAGAAGCCGTTGCTATGGGTTGTATTCTTGCCTTTCAGCTTTCTTATAAAATGGGTCTTTGCACAGAACAGGACGTTGAAAGGGTCGAAGCGCATTTCAAAAAGTTGATGGTTAAAGATATTTCTGAATATTCATTTAGTATAGATAATCTTTTACATAATATGATGACAGATAAAAAAATGGCCGGTGGCAAGCTTACATTTGTGCTTGTGCGTGGTATAGGACACGCCTTTCTGTCAGATGCCGTAGACATGAATGATGTTAGAGCCGTTCTTGGCGATGCAACAGGAAGGTAACCGAAAGCCCTATGGAAGCTGAACTGATTTCGGCAATCGCCATTATAATATTTCTAATAATATTTTCCGGCTTCTTTTCAGGCTCGGAAACTGGCCTGACGGCGACATCCGCTTCAAGTATACATAAGATGTCCAAAGAAGGAAATGAGCGGGCATCTTTGGTTGAAAAACTTTTAAGTGATCCTGAAAGCCTTATTGGTGCCATATTGCTTGGAAATAACCTTGTAAATATTCTCGCATCTGCAATGGCGACTTACATATTTATAGAATTGTTCGGGGAACTTGGCGTTGTTTATGCGACTTTTGCGATGACTGCTCTTGTTCTTATTTTTGCAGAAGTGATGCCAAAAACATACGCCATTTCTAATCCGGAAAGAGTAGCTTTAAGGGTTGCTCCCATTATAAATGTTTTTGTCCGTATTTTATCGCCCGTGGTACGGCTGATCCGAATTATTGCCTGGAGAACACTGCGCCTGATGGGGGTAAAAGCTGAACAAAATCAGCGTGTTTTAAGCCCTCATGATGAAATTCGTGGGGCTATTGATTTACAGGCACACGAAGGGGGGATCTTTAAAGAACATAAAGACATGCTTGCAGGTATTCTGGATCTGGATGAAATCAGTCTGGAAGATGTTATGATTCATCGCAAGAACGTTGAAACCATTAATTTTGAAGACAATATCGAAGATATCCTGCAGCAGATAATTTCAAGCCCTTATACACGACTGCCAATGTGGGAAAATAACCAGGATAACGTCATCGGTGTCATTCACGCCAAGGATATTCTTAGAATTACAAAAAAGAATGGTGGAATTGTTACACACGATACCCTTAGAGAAATAGCCATAGATCCCTGGTTTGTGCCTGAAACAACAAGCCTGAGGGAACAGCTTAAAATGTTTCTTGATAAAAAGGCGCATTTTGCAATCGTGGTTGATGAATATGGTGCGTTAATGGGTATCATATCACTGGAGGATATTCTTGAAGAAATCGTTGGTGAAATCGCTGATGAACATGACCAGCATTATAGCGAGGTAATTGTGCTTAACACAGGGGACATTCTTGTTGATGGATCCACACCCTTAAGGGATTTAAATCGTCAGTTTAATTGGAAGTTAAGTGATGAGGAGGCGACAACAATTGCCGGCTATATAATTGATCATGCCGAAATTATTCCTCTTCCGGGCCAGTCCTATACTGTTGACGGATTTACACTTGAGGTTATGAAACGAAAAAGAAACCAGATTACCCAAATTAAAATAAAGCCTCCATCATCTACGCTTTACTAATTTTACTTTTTTACAATATCGAGCATTTTTTTTATTTTTTTCTCATCCATATTACGAATTTTGCGGTTCAGCAGATTTACCAGTTCCGTTGCATCTGCACTAAGCCCCGATGTATCTATAACCATACGCGGATGTGAAAGCCGCGCAAGATTTTCCAACTCTTCGGCTTCGTCCCAGATAATATTGAAAAAGCTTATTATTTGCTGAATAAGGGCCCATGATGGCCGCCCACGATGCCCATGTTCAAGCGCCGAGAGATAAGCCGGACTAATCGCCAGTTTTTTTGCCATTTGTTTTTGGCTGATACCTCTGGCTTTTCTGAGCTCCCGTACTTTTTCACCAAATGGGGTCATGGGTTTCTCTTTAAAACAACGTAGAGCGCGCCAGCACCGCCATCGCATTGTCTTGCTTCTTGAAAGGTTAAAATTAAATGACGCATAGAAGCACCAGAAAGCCATATGGGTACCTCGCGTCTTAAGACGCCTATGTTATCTTCAAAATCATCAAATGCTAATTTTCCATAATCAGATTTAGGACCGCCCTTTCCAGTGATGACCAGCAAAACACGTTTACCCCTCATCTTTGCACGTTCAATATATGTCAGAAGCTTTTCATGAGCCTGCATACATGTCAGACCATGAAGATCAATTTTTCCTTCAATGGCCACTTTTCCCTGCGCCAGTTTCTTGCCCCAGTTAGTGTCCTGTTTTTCTAGGCTTTCATGGTTGGATAGGATTGCCCTTTGATCCGGTTTAAAGTGACTTCTGGCAGGAACTCTAATAATATATTCCGTAGTTTCGTCAGGCACTTCATTTCCGTCAACCGCTGTACACCGCTTTTTTATGTCTCTCGTATAAAGATTCCAAAGACGTTTTTCCTCAGCTGTCAGTTTCCGGTCTGCCATCAGATTTCAGATGCTTCCGGTGCAAATAACTTGCGGACTACGCTATTGGGAACAAGAATATAATATGTTCCAATATCTTTCATCGGACCCGCTTTTAGTTCGGCCTGATCCCCTATACCCCAATAGACATCACCACGAACCTGCCCTTTTATGGCGCCACCTGTATCCTGTGCAACAACCAGGCGGTTAAGATGCGGTGTAAGCTTTTTTTCTCCTGTCTGCGTGCTTGTTTCAATCGCGGTTTCAAGCCATAAGGGTGCACCAAGGGGGATATAAGACCGGTCAACCGCAAGCGAACGTCCCGGTGTAAGTCCCACACCTAAGCTTCCTACCGGCCTGTCTTCGTCCCGTTCCTGAAAAAAAACATAAGACGGGTTTTTCCACATAAGTTCATCGGATTTTTCCGGATTATTTTCCATCCAGTCAAGAATTGACTGTAACGACATATCTTCTCTGTTTATGTCACCGCTTTGAATAAGAAACTGGCCGATCGCTCGGTAAGGTCTGCCATTTCGCTGAGCATATCCAAAATGTGCTATTTCACCATTTTCAAGTTCAATAAAGCCGGATCCCTGAATTTGCAGAAAAAACGCTTCTTCAGGATTTTTAAGCCAGACGAGCTCTAATTGCTGGTTTTGGAGAGCACCCAACTCAATTGTTTTTCTGTCTTTGTACGGTACAAATTTATTGTCTTTAATCTCACCCACAATAGACCTGCCATTCAGGCTTTGGTCAAATTCACCAAGATTGATTGCCTGTAAATCGCTTGGCACCATATAAAGTGGTGCTGTGTATTCATCTGTTCTGGTTCTTGAGCCCTTATAGAGAGGGGCATAATAACCCGTAAAAAGCCCCGGCTCCTGATCACGGAAGGAAAGTGGCGTAAAATGTTCCTCGAAAAATTTTTTGGCCGCAACCGGATCAATTTCAAGAGAAGCCCTGCATATAGGCTTCCAATCTGCCGCAACTCCAAAATCGTTTTGTGACCTATCATCTGGATATTTGAGTAGCCTCTCGCATGATATCTGGAAAGACTTAAGTGCCATCGCATGATCATCATCATTCCAACCGTTAAGCTGGGAAAATGTCGTATGCTGATAAGGGGGTGGAATAATTTCCGGTGCCGGTTTGACAAGAATAACCACCGCTATTGTAAAAAGCCCTAACAATAATGCGGCGGTTATTAAACGTATCATATTCAGACTGTCTCCGATTTACGCCCGTTTATGCATTGCTAGTTGAAACAAGCGTCCAGTTGGGGTCGCCCCTGCGAACATCGCGGCAAAATGTCCAGATATCTACAACAGGAACCGGGTGCTCTGCGTCTCCACTGACGATGTTATCATCACTATCCTTTACAACAATGGTCATGTGACTCGTATAACGTAAAGTAATCTCTGCCATAGACCCCTGAATACTGGCATCTTCAATTTCAATTTTTTCAACATCTTCAATTGTATTTTTGAATGAATGGCCTTTTTCCTTCATATCCGCTATGGCTTCTTCAAATTGACCGTGAACATCGCGGCTGAGATAATTTCTTAGTGTCTTCAGATCACCTTCCCAATACGCATTCAGAATCATACCATAAGCATATTCCGCGCCATCAATAAAATCCGGTAAAGTAAAGCTGCGATCATACTGTCTTATTTTTTCCAGTGTTTCATAATGTGGTGATGATTTTGAAATACCAATCTCTTTTCCGTCTTCAATTCTTTCCTGGAATTCACTTTTCGACTTATCTTCGCCTTTTATGGAAATGACATTATCTTTATATCCCTTCGCGTCAGAATCTCTTTCTCTTAGATGATGGTCACCGGTTTTCTCGTCCTTACCATCATAACCGTCCCTGCGGCCCAAAGTTCTGCGAAGCTGCAAAATTATAAAACCTGCAACAAGTGCTATTACAATTATAAAAAAATTGTCTTCCATTATTGTGTCCTGAAAATCCTTTATACTTATCGACTCTTGGAGTCTTGTTTATTAATACTATATTAGATAGAGCAACATGTATATATTATGAAACTATATTTCAATAATGTGGAGTTTTAATGCCCTTAATTTTTTTAGCCGTATTAATCTCAGTCATCTATCTTGAATTTCTTGTCTTTGCTGAAGTCGCAAGTGAAATTGGTGGTCTGACAGCCCTGATGCTCACTATACTTACAGCAGTTCTTGGCATCTATATCATTCGTCAGGAGGGCCTACAAGTCCTTGGTAACCTTAAAAATACGGTTGATCGTGGTGAAAGCCCTGTTTCAGATCTTATCCATGGGTTTTTTCTGGCTATCGCCGGATTTTTCTTTCTGCTGCCAGGATTTATAACAGATACAATTGCCATTCTTTTGGCCATTTCACCAGTACGGGCGTTTCTTGGTCGCATGCTAGTGGATGCTGCGAATAAAAATGATGTTGGTCGTCCAAAATCAACCTATACAGGGGGAATCATTATTGATGGCGAGTATGAGGAAAGTGATGATGAGCCATCAGAAAAGATTGAAGAAATAAAAAAAGATACTGAATCATAATATTAATATACAAAAAACAGCCTTTTTAAGGTTCAATCCCAGGTAATGACTTGTACAACGCACAAAAGCATGATAGCAGACGTGATAATTTTGTGAATTTAAACTAGGAAAAGACGAAATGTCAGATACTACAGAACAAAATGATGTTCAAAATGAAGCAGATAAAAATGAGGTTCAAATCAGCATTCTTGGCCAGTATATCAAGGATCTATCATTTGAAAATCCAACGCCAGCCCAAACAATACAAAAACTGGCAACAGAAAAACCAACAATGAATATCAATGTTAGTTTGAATGCCCAGCAGCTTGGCGATGAAGTTTTTGAAGTGGATTTAAAAATTACAGCAACGGCTGTCAGCAATGAAGAAACAGCATTTGTGGCAGAACTTTTATATTCAGGACTTTTTGGTATTAAAAATCTTCCTGAAGAACAGCTTCAGCCATTCCTTATGATTGAAGCACCACGGCAAACATTTCCATTTGCCCGCAGAATTCTTTCTGATGTAACACGAGATGGTGGTTTCCCGCCTCTAATGTTAGAACCAATTGATTTTGCTGGTTTATATCAGCAGCAGCTAGCTGCCGCACGGCAAAAAGCCGCAAACAAAGATAAAAAAGATGATGTTACAGTTAACTAATTAACGCGACAGTCAATCCAAAAATACAGGCCTCTTCTCAGAGGCCTTTTTTATTTCCCTTTTTACTTCCAAAGGGAATTTTCTATACCTTTTATGAATTCAGCGTGTCTTGCTAATTCTTCTTCGCTAGGGCAGTGGGGTCGTGGATTACGAAATATTTTTTCTAAGTCTGTCTTTATCGTCGCGGATTTTGATACAATATCGCCAGTATCAAGTCCTAACCCTGTCTGGCGACCGCCCATTAACTCAAGATATACTTCCGCCAATAGCTCGGCATCAAGAAGCGCCCCATGTTTGATCCTGTTTGAATTATCAATGGAAAACCTTTTACAGAGCGCGTCTAGCGTATTATTTGCACCGGCAAATTTTCTTCTTGCTATTGCCAGCGTATCA
>JAUILB010000027.1 GCA_030432815.1 Alphaproteobacteria bacterium
CCTAGACGCTTGTACTCTGCTGACTGAAACTCTCCCCGGGAAAGACTTTCCCAAAACACTTTGTAGTCAGCACTGGCTTTATACTCAGCATCAACAAACATACTATGATGCTGTCCTCTGATCTCGTCCAGATTATACCCCATCACGGATAAAAAATTATCATTGGCATCGAGAATCGTACCCTCAAGATCAAACGAAATCACAGCTTGCGATTTATTGATGGCGTCGTTGGTTGCCTGCAACTCAATTAACTTCTCACTTGTGTTTGCCCCAAAGTTTCGTGTTATAAAATTCATTACTTTTATCCCTGATTATTTTACATACAAGATCGAAAAAATTATCCTGATGGTTCACTAAAACAAATAACTGATTGAAGCTCTAATCTAACTTCGAACTTGTTCTAATTTACAGCTAATGGTTTTATAAGTAGTTATTTCAGGGTTGCAATTTAGGAATAAAAATAGGCAATTTAGGAAATATTATTCAACTATGCGCATTTCGACTTAATGAGGCAAGTTCTCTTTTTTAATAAAACGATACAATGATGACTTATTAGTAAAACCCAACAAAACATGTTTTTCCTCTGGGGGAACACTGTTATCACTCATAACTATTTTGTATATCGATTTTCTGGCGCTATTTAAAATTTTAGCATACGTGGTCTCTTTTGTAGCTAGCAAATTTGTAAGTGTCCGTTCAGTAATACCTAATTTTGAAGAAAATTCACTTTTGCCATTTTTTCCAGCTAAAATTGATTCTATAAGCAGAGTTTCAAATTGGTTTAATGACATATTTTTAGGCGCGGGCTTTGCTTGAAAGCTCTGACTATTAAAGCCAGATAAATTTTTACTATAAAGATATTCCTGCATAGTTTTATGCTTAATATTTTTAGGTACTACTATTCTAGTTTCCGATCCAACTTCTAACTTACATTTTGAAAGAGCTTCAAAACTCTTAATATTTTCATCACTTAGATCCCAAGAAAAATTTATTAATATCCCTAATTCGGGATCTTTTGAAAATTCTCTTATAATCATCAAAAAAAACGATATAAATACAATATTTGTAAAGAGGTTCGCGTCGTCACTTACCAAGTAATTAATGTGATCTATGTAAAGGACATAATTATCTTCTGCACTCACAAGTTTTAATTTTGTATAGGGCGTAATCTCAGAAAAATTATCAATCAAATGCATCAACAAGTCCCCAACATCTTTTAGCGCTAATGAATTATTCCTTACCCTATAATAAGTCTTGGTAGAATACTTAGCAAACTCGTAAGCAGTCGTAACTACATTTTCAAACCTTTTTATAACATTGCTATAAAAATCAAAAACTTCTTGATCAAATATAAGTTTCTCGTTTGTGCTAACAATTTTGTCGGTTATTTGTTTCAAGCCTTCTAATTCTGATGTATCAATACCTTTATCTTCAAGAAAATTTATAAGAGAAATTATCGTTTTTATATTGATATAAGGTAACTTATGTTTTGATTTATCTGGCTCATTTTCATAAATCATCTTTAATACCCATTTTTACATTGGTTGTATTTTTAGTTTTTGATAATTTCTTTTCTAGGTGTTGATTATTATAATTTATTTATCCCTTTAGGGGTCGATTTAAGAAAATTCACAGTCAAATGAAATTGATCTAAATCAATTTTTTAAATTTTCTCACCTTTGAATAAAAACACTAAAACATTAGTAGTATGATTTAATGAATTTAAAAAATAATTTATAGAAAGCAATATAACATACTTTAGGGATCGTTGAAACCTAGCATTAACCCATAATTTTGTATTTGGTGAACGATAAATATATTTTATTACTGACCGGTTACATTAAATTAGGTTTTATTCATCAACCCGTAACAATGTCATGGCATATCCATCACGCTGGGGATAATGCTCACATATTAGAGGGCTGCTTCCGTCTGCATATAACCAGTCACTCCTATTTACCTCAGCGGTTACATGCGTATGCCGGTTAAAGGGTACCTGGTCCAGATGAGGCAGTACCTCTCCCTCGTTCAGACAAAGGGCCGCCATATTCCTGCTGCTGACCGGGTATCGCAACTTGCCGTCCTTGCTGAAGAGGATTGCCAATTGTTCGGTACGCAGTTCAGCATATCGTCTTGCCATGGCCTCCTTGCTGACGCCATAGATCTTCGCCAGACTAAAAACCTCCTCCAGACAGATCTCTTCTGAAAGACTCCTTTTAATCTGCCTTGACGGCATGAGCAGCTCAGAGGCGAAACGGTTGGCTTCAACTTCCTGGTTTTCTTGCCTGTCGGGCCCTATCAGCCTGTTCAGTTTATTTACATTTAAATCACTTTTATTGCACCAGAAACCGTTCTCCGCCGATTCCACATGTGACAGATTTAAATAATGACCGAGCTCATGGGCAATGGTAAACCTGCGCCTTGTTTTCCTGGACTTGCTGTTAACCAGGATTGAACCACAGGCTCGGGACGCATCCGTCACAAGAGCACCCTCAATATTCACTAGCGGTTCATATTTTATTTCATGGATATCAAGGTGATTTGCCAGATGCTTCAAATCAACAGCACCAGCCACTTCCCCCAACTGACGGTGAACCTCCCTGGCGATCCGAACCGGGTTCGGCCCGGCCTCTTCTATTTCCATTCTGTCGAGCAATAATCATCCAACCTGCTGTCTGCTTTTCTGAGCGAGCAGGGTTTTCATCATGCCATCCAGAATGTCCCTCTCACGTTGATCCAGATCCCGCGCCTCCCGGAACATGCGGGCCAGCTGCTGCTCATCATCTGATCCGTCAATATCCTCTCCGATCAGAAAGGCGACGGTCGTCTCAAAATGAATAGCAAGTCTCTTTACAAGATCCATCGCCGGGTTGTTTGTCCGTTCTTTCTCAAGCTCCCATATGTGAGCTTTGGAAACCCCCACTGCATCAGCCACCTTCTGCAGAGATTCTCCTTTATTTCTGCGAAGCTGGGCAATTCGCGCACCTAATGTCATTATCTGTCTCCTGTTCGATGTTTTCTCCATCTTACGTTTTTATACAATATTAATTTGACGCACACAAATGTTTTCTGTATCTTACGATAATGTATATACAGAAAATAAAAAGGTATTCTTATGACGACACTGAACATCAAACAGACACCGATTGGCGATCTTAAGCCATTTAAAAACAATGCACGCACCCACAGCCGCAAACAAGTCAGGCAGTTGGTTAAAAGCATAAAGGAGTTCGGCTTTACCAATCCGGTCCTGATAGATGAACAGAGCACCATTCTCGCCGGTCACGGCAGAGTGCTGGCCGCAAAAGAGATGGGACTGTCCGATGTTCCCTGTGTACGCCTTGATCATATGAACGAGGCTCAAAAGCGGGCATATATTCTGGCCGACAATAAACTGGCTCTTAACGCCGGCTGGGATGAAGGCCTGCTCGCTGAGGAACTGGGCTTTCTGCTCAGTGAAGAGGTTTCCTTTGATGTAGACATAACAGGTTTTTCTGTTTCAGAGGTGGATATGATCCTTGAAGACAGTCATAAGGAAGAAGCTCATGATCCTGCGGATGATCTGCCTGTCAGGGATGACCTTCTTGTAGAGGTCAGAGCCGGGGACATCTGGCAACTGGGCCCGCACCGTCTGATCTGTGGTAACAGTCTTGATCCTGAATGTGTTGAAGCGCTCATGGGAACGGCAAAAGCGCGCATGGTATTTACCGATCCCCCTTACAATGTACCCATTGATGGATTTGTTGGAGGGAAGGGAAAGATCAGACACACGGAGTTTGCCATGGCGTCCGGAGAAATGACGGAACAGCAGTTTATCTCCTTTCTGAAAACCGCCTTTAAAAACCTCGCCGATCACAGTATGGACGGTTCCATTCATTTTATCTGTATGGACTGGCGTCATATAAGAGAAATAGAAGCCGCAGGCGGAGATGTCTACACTGAGTTCAAAAATCTGATCATCTGGGTCAAGGACAATGGTGGTATGGGCACCTTCTATCGTTCACGTCATGAACTGATCTTTGCCTTTAAAAAAGGCACCGCTGATCATATCAACAGTTTCGAGCTTGGCCAGCATGGCCGGTACCGCACAAATGTCTGGGAATATAAAGGTGCCAACACCAGAAAAGCCGGGCGCCTTGAAGAGCTGTAACTGCATCCCACCGTTAAGCCTGTTCAGATGATTGCTGACGCCATACGGGATGTCTCGGCCCGTAATGACATTGTTCTCGATCTCTTTGGCGGGTCAGGTTCAACCCTCATCGCCGCCCATAAAACCGGTCGGCGTGCCTGTCTCTGTGAGCTTGATCCCCTTTATTGCGCCCGGATCATCCGGCGCTATGAACAGTATGCCAATGATGACGCCGTCAGGGTTGCCTGCGGGATTAGTTCAGAACCGGAACTGTCACAGGCGGCGGAGTAAGGGCACATGGAGAAAAGTCTTTCAAACCTTCCGGCAAGGACGGATGAGGATCAAAGCGCAAACAGTTCCTATGACGTCGGCTTTAAAAAACCACCCGTGCATACCCGTTTCCAGAAAGGCCAGTCAGGTAACAGAAAAGGACGTCCCAAGGGTGCCTTAAATAAACCCAAAGATATGACGTCGCTTCTGTTAACCGATCTCATTCTCGAAGAAGCCTACCGCGATATCAATATCAATGACGGGGAGAAAAGCCTGACCGTTCCCATTGTCAAGGCGGCCCTCAGATCACTGGCACTGAATGCTGCTAAGGGAAAACATCATTCCCAACAACTGTTCCTGAAGCTCGTTGGAGAGGTTCAGGAAGCGAGAGAAAATCAGAAGTTCCAGCTGTTCGAGGCCGCCATTGAATATAAGGAACGATGGGAACATGCCATAGAGCAGGCAAAGAAATTTGAACAACCAATCCCCGACCCGCTTCCTCATCCGGAACATGTGGTCTTCGACCCCAGAACGGGGGATGTACGCATAATCGGGCCGATGTCCCATGAAGAGAAAAAGGAATGGGATTTATGGATTGCCCGCAAAATGAGATGGCTGGAAGATCTGGAAGAACTGAAGCAGGAACTTAAAGACAATGAAATTCCCGAACATGCCAGATTTATTCAGGATGATATTGACCATATTACACGGTTACTGAACATAACCCGGCAACGCTTTCCCGATGATATCTATATTCCCCCTTCCACAGTTGAATTTATCAAAAGTAAGCCGGATCTGACCTTTCCGGAAATGAAGGAAAAAGCCGCCGCGCTGTTCAACAAGGAAGATTAGAAAACTCACCGGAATTGACTGGACTTCCCGGGCGAACAGAGCGGTACTGTCACCTGTAACAATATAGGAGACAGATATGGAAAAATATAATGATCAAATCGTCACGGATCAGGTTCTGGACATTAAAAACAGGACCCGTGAGGAACTGCTGGATATCTGGAAGCAGGCATACCGTAAACCCGCCCCCAAAGGCATAAGCCGCCGTATCTTGGAACTGGCCGCCGCTTATCACATTCAGGAGAAGGCCTATGGCGGCCTTCCGCCGAATATCAAGCTCAAGCTGAAGCGGCATTCATATGTACAGTCACCTAAAGCCAATTCCCGGGACATTGCTGACGGCACCGTCTTTGTTCGTGAATGGAACGGGGTGGTTCACCGCGTAGAGGCCGTTGACGGTCAATATATGTGGTCGGAAAAGCTTTATAATTCCCTCTCGGAAATCGCCCGAATGATTACAGGCACAAGGTGGTCCGGACCCCGCTTCTTTGGTGTGAGAGTGCACGCCAATGAATAAGACCATAAGATGTGCCGTCTATACCCGTAAATCTACCCAGGAAGGCCTTGAACAGGAGTTTAACAGTCTTGATGCCCAACGCGAAGCAAGTCTGGCTTATATTAAAAGCCAGCATCATGAAGGCTGGCGCGCCATCAGAAAAACATATGATGACGGCGGCATATCGGGAGCCACTCTGAACAGGCCGGGTGTTCAGGCTTTGCTTGATGATATAAAAGCGGGACAGATTGATACCGTAGTTGTCTATAAGGTTGACCGGCTGACAAGATCCCTTGCCGACTTTTCAAAACTGATTGAACTGTTCGATCAGCATAATGTCTCCTTCATATCCGTCACCCAGCAGTTTAATACAACATCATCCATGGGACGCCTGACCCTGAATGTGCTTCTTTCCTTCGCACAGTTCGAACGGGAAGTCACTGGTGAGCGTATCCGCGATAAAATTGCCGCCTCAAAAAAGAAAGGCATGTGGATGGGCGGCCTGCCCCCTATCGGCTATGACGTGCAGGATAAGAAACTGGTGATTAATGAAAAGGAAGCCGAAACCGTCAAACAGATCTTCGATCTATATCTGAGGCTCGGCAATGTAAGGCTTGTAAAAACAGAATGTGACCGTGACGGACTGAGAACGAAGGTCAGGCTGCATGGCGGAAAGATAAAAGGCGGCACATGTTTTAGCCGTGGGCATCTTTACTCCGTCCTCAATAATCCCCTTTACGCCGGAAAAGTGAGATATAAGGACAATATCTATGACGGGCAGCATGATGCGATCATTTGTCCTGAAACCTGGGAAACCGTTCAGAGAAAACTGGAAGAAGGCGCTGCCCACCGCACAAGCAATACCAATCAGAAGCAGGTCAACCTTCTTACCGGTTTCGTTTATGATGAAGCCGGACAGCACCTTAAACCCAATTATACCGTTAAACAGAGTAAGCGTTACCGCTACTATGTATCCACGGGTCAGGGGGGATGGCGTATCCCGGCACAAACCCTGGAACAGGCTGTTGAAGAGATCATCACGAACTGGCTAAAAGATGATAAGGAACTTTATGTAATCTTTGAGAAATATTCCGATGCCCGGACGAACAGTTTCGACACCGTTAAACGATCTGCTTTAAAATTAACCGACACCGTTACAAAGGCAGCACTACTTGAAAAAGCAAGCCTGTTCCAAAAGTTCATTGCAAAAGTGGAACTCTTGAATGATGAAATTAAGGTTAAACTTAATCGAAAAGAACTATATAAAATGCTCGATTTAGACTGCCAGAAAGAAGAGACCGGCGAAATTTGTTTAACAGCAGAACATCAGATCAAAAAACGGGGCGTGGAAAAGAAAATCATCCTAATGGGTGATAACAGCACCAATAAGGATGAGAAAATAATCGCATTGATCGCCAGATCATATCAGTGGCTACAGGAACTGGTTGGCGGCCAGGTCGCATCCCTGTCTGAAATCGCAAGACGGGAAAATATTGATATAGGTGATGTAAGCCGCTTTTTCCAGCTTGCATTTCTTTCACCGGATATTGTGGTTTCGATTATAGAAGGTAAGCAGCCTGCTGATCTCAGTGTTGAGAAATTAAAGCGGGTCGGTACCTTGCCATATTGTTGGTCTGATGAATGTTCGATTTGGTTTTAAATATTAAGAACTAATTATATAATAATAAAAAATCTTCCAACTGCTCCGATCCAAAACAGACAACCCTGCTTATTTTATGGTGATATACTTGATTTTGTTTAAATCGGCTTATTTTAATTGACACAGCTTTACACCTTCGTCAACTCTACTTTAGGGTAACTAATAGCTACAAAATCCAATTTTATCAATATGATATGGAATGCAAAAAAGTATTATATATGCGAGATTAACTGACCCTTGCCGTTTTCCTTAGCTTTATATAGGGCTTTATCCGCCAGTTCCATAAGTTTAATTTTATCCGAAGAATCAGAAGGAAAACAAGCCATTCCAGCACTGGCGCCAACTTTTATTTCCCAAGATCCAAGTTTTTTAATTTTTTTCACTTCTGAAATAATAGCCCTTAATCGTTCATTTGCTAATTGTTTATTATCAGTATTGTTTAAGATAACAGCAAACTCATCGCCGCCAAACCTGAATAAACTGTCACTG
Organism: Alphaproteobacteria bacterium; assembly: GCA_030432815.1. GTDB lineage: Bacteria > Pseudomonadota > Alphaproteobacteria > Sphingomonadales > Emcibacteraceae > Pseudemcibacter. The sequence continues at coordinate 7,894 of JAUILB010000027.1, forward strand.
TCTCTCACATGTTCTTTCATAATCTGGCTGACTTTGTTCAAGACGGCATCGCCCGCATTATGGCCCTGTGTGTCATTTACATGTTTAAAATTATCCAAGTCCATATAAACAAGAATGAATGGGTCTTTACGAAAACTAGAAGTGGTTGTCTTTTTTTCCAAATGTGCGTCAAATGCCCGGCGGTTGGCTAGCCCTGTGAGACTATCCTGCATGGCCCTTTCCTGATTAATTCTTTCTTCATTTCGTTCTGTTGTAACGTCTCTGTATGTGCTTATTACTGAACCATCGTCCATGATTTTTTGAGATGAATTTATGATTTTTTCATTATGGGTCCTATCCCATGAAAATTCATTACACACTTTTCTGTTTTTAATACGGAACTTCAGCTTTTCAATATATTCATCAATATTTTGATCATATTTGCTGCCGTTTCTAAGATTCATTTCAAAAAATTCCTTTAATGGCATTCCTTCCATATACTCACATCCTTTAAGACCTAATAAGTCCTGAAATGTATTATTCCACGCCGCAAGTCTCAAAGATTTGTCAAAAACCACAATCCCGTGGCCTGTATTGTCCATAATATCCTTAAGGAATTTATTTTTTTGCTGAACATTCTCTTCTGCGATGGCAAGACCTTCCATCAACTCAATATTTTTTACTGCCGATTCCTCGATCGTGCTTGCCTGATATTCCAACTCCATATACTGCTCATTTACTCTTTTCAAAGCTTCAGTCACATTTTCTTTTTCTTCATGTAACTTTTGTTGCAAAACCATATTTTTGTTTACTTCAGATCTAAGTTTGTAATTCCAATATATTATAAACACAATAAACAAAAGCGCGCCGCCTAAAAATTTAAATAAAACGGAATAATCCACTACCACTTCAGATTTAATAACATGCCATTTATTGGATATAGCTGCTTTTTCCTGTTGGGTTATACTGGAAAGAGCTTTCTGAATTGAACTGGCTAAAAGCGGGTATTTTTTATTAATTCCAATAGCGGCAGCCGCTATATAATCCGTTGCACCAATAATCTTGATATTTGTGTAGCCATTTTTTTCAATATAGTAGGAAGTCGTTATTATATCATCAACCAAGATATCCGCTTCTCCGGAAGATATTTTTTTCAGGGCCTCTTCGACTGATTCTACTTCGGTTTTTATGATGTTAGGAATTTTTTTGTTGAGCCATTCATTGATGGCGTACCCTTTGATCTGAATAAACCGTTTATTTGCAAGTTCGTCAATATTGCTAACGAGATTGACATCGTTGCGGGCAAAAATCATATGCGCTCCTGATGCATAACTATCTGTCATCAAGAATTCGGATCTCCGTTCTTCGGTTGGTGTAATGATCGGAATTATCTGAATTTTATCTGCTTTGGTTTTTTCAATAGCATCAGAAAATTTTTCGTTCTTAACCCACTTCAACTCAAGATTTAATTTGTTAAAAATCAGTTTTATATAATCTGTGGCCAAGCCTGACACATTGTCCTGATTATCAATTATTTGATACGGCATTACATTATCTATGGCGGCCACTTTTATGGTGTTGTTTTTAGAAAGCCATTCCTTTTCCTCCCGGCTAAGGATTAAAGTATCTTTTTCATTGGATCTCGTGGACCATTTTGTATTTAGTGCCAACAACTCCTCAGCAGTGATTGCATCCATACCTTTCTCAAGAATGGAAATAAGGATGGGCCAGTCTTTTCGAGCGGCCAGACGAATTCTATCCTCGTTCTCGTTTTCAGGATAAAATTTATTCCCAATAACTTCGAGGTCATCTATTAAATTTTGTGTTATTGTATAATTTCCAATAGGCAATAATTCCGCATAAACATCAATTGATCCACTTGACAATGATTTTAAAGCTTCTATGGCCGATGAAAATTCAGTCAGATCAAGGTATGAATACTCATTTTTGTAAATAGACCAAGGAATGGATTCTATTACTACCCCTATTTTCTTACCTTCAAGATCCTTAATAGAATTTATGGAACCTGATCCCCTTCTTCCATAATACACCCAGGGCAAATCCAGATAAGGTTTAGTAAAATTAAGATATTCACTACGTTCTGATGTTTCGATGATGCTATGGGAAATATCAATTTGTTTTTCTTTCAACCCTTCAAGCAAAGCGTCCCAAGAAAGGCCAGTTACATACTCAATTTTAAAACCAACTTTTTTTGCTATCAGATTTAAATAATCAATTGAAAAGCCAACTGGTTTATTACCCAAAAGAAAATCAAGCGGTGCCCATTCCATTTCATTGGTCGCTTTAAGAACAGGATGCGATGAGATCCACCTTCGTTCCTCCTCTGTCAGGCCTATATCATTCCAGATCCGTATATTACCTAACCATTTATTGGAAATAGACTTATATTCTTCATTTGTTACTCTGGTCATGGCCTTTTTTAAAATAGACATCAATACGGAATTGTCCCTGGAAACAGCAATACGCTGGTCTATGCCTTCTATACCTACAATCGGATCATCACCAATAATTTCCACGCCCTCTATATTTTCTTGAAGGATATTGAATTCAATGGCGGTAACATCACCAGGATAAATATCAATTTCACCGGATGTTAAAGCTTTCATTACTCCGGTATTATTATCAAATTCAATATAGTCTAAGTCTGGAAATCTGTTTTGGTAGGAAGCGGTAACAATATGATTTTTAATGACACCAATTTTTTTATTATGCAGATCATTTACACCCTCAATCCATTTTGACCCTGATCTGCCATAAATAGCTACTGGAATCCTGATATATGGGTCGGAAAAAATGAAATGTTTTTCGCGATCACGGTTTTGCGAAAGGGTATGAACTATATCCAGCTGGTTGGCTTTTGCCATTTCAAGCGTCTTGGACCATGTTCCATAATTCACGAATTCAATATTCAATCCTACCTTGCTTGCAAGAAGTTTGACATAATCAATAGAGAAGCCGGCAGGATTGCCCGCGCTCATAAAATCAATCGGGGCGTAACCTGTATTATTCGATGCCGTAACGCTCGGATGTTGGATAATCCATTCCCTTTCTTCATCGGTAAGAGAAACTGAGTTAAGATCATCTTGCGCAACAGCATTTACAACTGAAAAAAAAATTAATAAAACTAGAAACAGGCTTCTTTTCATTTCAAAAAACTTTCTAATAAGCGCCCTTTTTATCATCCTATTATTAATGAAATTATTTTTTATGCTTTTGTACACTCTATATTCATTAGATTAAAAATTTATAAATCAGCAAATTAAATTATGTACTTGTATTAATCAGCCCAGACAATTATTGCTTAATTGAAGAAAAACCCCACTCAGATTATTCAATATCGGGCAGGTTTGAGTGAATTAACGCTTTCAAATTTCCTTATCCAAAAAAATCGACTTATATTGAATTCCTAACTGAAGCAAGAAAAGCAATGTAAAAAAATATGAAGAGTCCAGGTAATCGTTGTTCATTATAGGCTGCAAACGACCACATCGGACTGTCATTATAGCTGGGTTTTGGCCAACATTAAAATCTGATCTAAGCTACCACGATCAAGAAGAATGTTTAATGATCTTAAATCTTTACGCATTGGGTAATATTGGATACGATATTATTCAAATAAAATTATGTACTGCGCTTTGATCATGAAATCACGTGTTAAAATATTTTTCAGACAACAAAATTCCATTCACTTTTTTCTAGGGATAATAGCTTTTCTTTTCGTGTTTGTTCCATATACCAGCGCACAAATTATCCCGGCTAATCCAATTGAAACAGAATTATCGGATAATCCCTTATTTGCGGAAGGTGAGACCGGCTTGGCTTACGGCCTGATAAATCAGGATGCCATAAAACAACCTAAAAAATACAGCCCGACTGAAATTTCTGAAATACAGCAGCAACTGGTTAAGATGACATCCGAACTTGTTGCCATACCATCGTCGTCCATGAACCTTGCCGCATGCGCCGAAATTATTGATTATGTCCATAATCTATTCAGCGAAACCACATATAATATCACAAGAATTGAAAATAATGGGGTCCATTCCATTATTATTGCTAAAAAAAACGACCTTGATTTTGATGTGCTTTTTCTGGGGCATCTTGATGTGGTTCATAACCCGGACCTCAGCTCTTATACACCAACCCTGCGGGAACAAACCCTTCACGGCAGGGGTATAAGCGATATGAAGGCCGCCGCCGCCGGAATGATAAAACTTTTTTTGGATAATGCGGATAATCCACAATTTGAAAATTACGGTCTTGTTTTCACTACTGACGAGCAAATAGGCGGTTTTAACGGCACCGCCCATTTGGTGCAGACACACGGATTAAAAGCAAAGGTCGTCTTCAATCCGGATGGGGGCCATCCTTTAAACCCGTCAATTTCGGAAAAAGGGATATTGCAAATAAAAATAACCACCAAGGGTAAAGCCGCGCATGGCTCCCGCCCGTGGGAGGGTTCTTCCGCAATTGAAATGCTCCTGGGGGATATAGACCATCTAAAAACCCTGTTTGATTACGGCAGTCTTGAAAATCAAAAGAATATAACCCTAAACATCGGCACCATAAACGGCGGGGAAGCAACAAATGCCGTATCCGTGGATGCCGATGCAACGATTGATATCCGCTACCCGCCGACACTGACGAAAAATGAAATTATCTCAAAAATAAACTCAAACCTTCAAAATTCGCAAATTGAAATCCTGACGGAAGCAGACCCCGTGGCCATCGCACCAAATGATGAAGCGCTGCTTGATTTAATGAAAGCCCTTATCGCGCAAGGGCGGCAGCCCGGATTGATGCATGAAACGGGTGGCTGTGATGCCCGCTGGTTTATGCCGCAGGGCAGCAGCATTTTATTGACGCGGCTTGAGGGCACAGGCGGTCTTGTCGATGATGAATATGTAACGATTGAAGGGCTAAGCAATTATTATCTTGTCATGGAATCGTTTCTAAACGAAGTGGCGGATAATTTTTATAACAAGTTTTAAAACTACAAAGTTTATTATAGTAAGCTGAGATTTATAGGTCTGCTTTAGATAGGAAAGGATATTTTAATTTCAGTACCTACCCCTGGCGTTGAAAAAAAGTTTATTTTTCCATTTAGTAGTTTGACAATTTGTTTGACTATAATTATTCCAAGACCGGTACCTTCGGCACCTGCAACAAAATGTGAATTTGAAGGATTGTTTTCAGCTTTTATAATCTCTAATTGCTCTGCCTCCATCCCCTTGCCGTAGTCTTTCACGATAATGTCTATCCAATTTGATCCATTATTTTTTACGAGAATCTCAATCAATCCACCTATTGAAGAAAATTTTTGAGCATTAGAGACTAAATTGAAGATAATTTGTTTTAACAATCTTCTGTCTGTATTAATAATTATATTTTCAGACTCCATTACTAGCCTCACGCTTTGTTTTTTATCTAATGTTATTGAGCCCAATTCCAATAAATAATTTTCAAGAGTATCTTTTAATTCCAATTGTTCTAGTGTGGCTTCTACTTGACCAGCTTCCAATTTACTGGAATCCAAAATATCGTTTACAATACTAAGTAAGTGTGTTCCGCCGGCATGAATTAATCCAACGTACTCCTTTATTTTTTCCTCGGATCTGGGCCTGTATGCACCACTTAATATCATCTCAGAAAAACCAATTATCGCATTTAATGGTGTTCTTAATTCGTGACTCATATGTCCAAAAAATACAGACTTAACATCTAGAGCTTTGTTAAGTTCATCAACTTTTTTCGCAAGTTTTTGTTGCGTTAAAAACATTTCTCTTCGTTGATTTTCAATTATTATGAAAACTACAATACTCAACGCTGTTAAAGCAAAAATACTCATTTTATAAGAGGACATTACAACTTCTGGCAATTGTTCTATTCTGAGGTAAAGTATAAAATTATTCACAATAATCAATGAAATCAGTGTTAAATAGTTGCTAGAAACCACAACCGACATGGTAATTGTACCTAAAGCCAGGGCTGTTAACCCATGTCCGTTTAAAATCTCAAGATAACTTATGAAATGCATAAACAAGAATCCTGTAAGAATACTAGACCATGTGGAAACTTGCCTCAAAATAAAATAATTAGAGCTTAAGATTATAAGCAACCAGACTGCAAAGAAAGCAAATGAGAAAACCAGTGAAATATTATAATATGTAAGCTCTTCTTCAAAATGCAAAGGAAAAACTGGAATTTCATTGTCAATGAGCAATAAAATACAAACAGTAGCCATAACCAAAGAAAGTACTTTTTGCTTTTGGGTATTTATTCCATCTGCAAAAAGCTTAAATTCTTGTCTCTGTTTCATGTAATTAAGCATAGGCAATCACCATACTAATATGACCCCATTTCAAGTCAATCTACACTAATTTGGCAATATACAAATAACTCGTTAAACATAAATTAACGATAAAAGTTTGGATTACTACATAGACGATATAATCATCGTTCCTAATAAATGATGGAAGCCACTATATGTTTTATTAACGTCCGCTTAAGATCATCGTCTAAAGTGGACATTAAAAAAACTGCCAAATAGTTTGGTGACAAATAAATGCCCATAGAGATTTTCGTTATATTGGACAGATTTTCTCTCTTAAACTAGTCTCTACACCAAAATATTAGCCAATATAATGTTGATCTTCCGCAGAGTTCTGCGGTTCTTGCGAGAAAACTAAAACATATGATAAAACTAAGGGGTGAGTGGTGGGCCTGGTAGGACTCGAACCTACGACCGAACCGTTATGAGCGGTTTGCTCTAACCAACTGAGCTACAGGCCCTCCGAAATACGAACTGCTCAATAGCAGATTATTTAACAAGAATACAGAGAAGAATGACACTTCTCTGTATTTTTTTATTTTTAAGAATGGGTGGATAAAAAAGCGGTTATCTTCCACTTTAAATAACCTGATTACTTATCCAAAAAACTTCTCAATTTCCTCGAACGACTTGGGTGTTTAAGCTTGCGAAGCGCCTTTGCCTCAATTTGGCGAATACGTTCACGGGTCACGGAAAATTGCTGTCCGACTTCCTCAAGTGTGTGATCGGTATTCATACCAATACCAAACCGCATGCGCAGCACACGTTCCTCACGTGGCGTGAGTGAGGCAAGCACGCGCGTGGTCGTATCACGTAAATTGGTCTGAATAGCACTGTCAACAGGAAGAATGGCATTCTTGTCTTCAATAAAGTCACCCAGATGGCTGTCTTCCTCATCACCGATTGGTGTTTCAAGGGAAATAGGTTCCTTGGCAATTTTCATCACCTTGCGCACTTTTTCAAGCGGCATTGAAAGGCGGGCGGCTAGTTCCTCTGGTGTTGCTTCACGGCCTATTTCGTGCATCATCTGACGACCTGTACGGACCAGCTTGTTGATGGTTTCAATCATGTGGACCGGAATACGGATTGTGCGGGCCTGATCAGCAATCGACCGCGTGATCGCCTGCCTGATCCACCATGTGGCATAGGTCGAGAATTTATAACCGCGACGATATTCAAATTTATCCACCGCTTTCATCAAGCCGATGTTTCCTTCCTGAATAAGATCCAGAAATTGGAGACCGCGATTGGTGTATTTTTTGGCAATTGAAATCACAAGGCGCAGATTTGCTTCAACCATTTCCTTTTTCGCGATACGCGCTTCTTTTTCACCCTTCTGAACTTTATTCACGATCACGCGAAATTCGGAGATATTAAGCCCAACATCATTGGCGATTTCAGCAACCTGATCACGCATGTTCTGGACAATTTCCTCTTCGCTGGATATGAAGCTTTCCCAGCCTTTCCCTTTTTCCTTGTTCATTTCTTTAAGCCAACCGGGCTCAAGTTCACGGCCCCAGTAATTCTCAAGATAGGATTTGCGGCTAACCTTATGACGTTCCGCCAGACGAAGCATCTTCCCTTCCAGGCTCATGAGACGTTTACTCGAATGATATAGCTGTTCTAGCAACGCTTCGATGCGGTTATTATTAAGACGAAGGTTATTAACCAAGACGATCAATTCATCACTTAGTTTGCGGTATCTTTTTTCCTGCGCCGGCGACAGTTCAACATTTCCAATGTTTGATTCGTGGCGAAGTTCCTGAAGTTTAGCAAATTTTTTGTGAATTTTACGAATTTCAGCGAAAATTTCCATCACTCTTGGATGAAGTGCTTCCTCCATTGTTGCAAGTGACATCGTGGCGCCATCGTCGTCGTCATCATCATC
>JAUILB010000350.1 GCA_030432815.1 Alphaproteobacteria bacterium
TCCCCTGTTAATGGCCCCTGCACTATTGATAATATTACCGAGCGGGGCAATTCCCGGATTACCGGCAGTGTGTTCATTTATAATCTTGATGGTTAGTTTACAGATCCTAATTGGTAATAACCGTCCATGGATTCCCAATAAAATAGGTAAAATTTCCTTTTCCAGAAAGAAATTTAAAAAAGCTTCTGAAATGATAGAACCCTATACCCGCAAAATCGATAAATATGTAGAAAATCGTTTTGAATTTTTGGCAGAAAGTATGATATCCAAACGTTTTGTGGCGGTTATTTGCTCAATTTTAGCAATAGCGATCATAATTATCGGCTTTGTGCCTGTGGTACCCGCCGCCCTTGCCAGCCCCATTTTGTTTTTTGCATTAGGATTAAGTGTAAAAGATGGAACGTTAATGATGATTGGATATTTAGCCTTCATCGGGGCAACAATCGCATTTATTATTATTTAGAAAGTGTGCGTTTCTATTTTACTTCATTACGAACCTGAGCATAGCTAATAAGAGAAAAAAGTGCGCTTCCGCCAATAATGTTGCCAAAGAGTGTTGGTAACATGAATTGAAGAAAAAGTTTATCACCGTCTACCATACCTAAAAACAGCAAATGAAATGCTTCAATTGACCCGGCGACAATATGTGTAAACCCACCCAATGCGATCAACCAGGTAAAAAATAATATAATCATAAACTGACCCGAAGTTGCCGATGGCAAAACCCAAACCAAAGTTGCTATAAGCCAACCAGAGGCGATACCTTTCATGAACATTTCCGCCGCACCATATTCAAATAAATGAAGACCAAGACTAAGTATTTCTGTTCTGATTTCTTCGGAAAAGAAGGTGTGTAAAGTCGTTAGCCACGCAAAAACAGCTCCTCCAACAATATTGGCAAGAAGAACAATAGTCCAAAGGCGAAGGAGGTGATGGGTTCTAGCCCATGAATAATGCGTAAGAACTGGTAAAAGAGCAGTGACCGTACTTTCTGTAAAAAGTTGTTGCCTTGCTAATATTACAATAATAAATCCGGCGGAATACCCAATTGAAACTATCGGATGAGACCATTCAAATTGTCCAAATGAAGCAGCTAATGCCGCTGATGCCACAATTGAAAACCCCATAGATAAACCGGCAGCAACACCGGACCACCACAATGCTGCAATACCCCGATCCAGCTCGATCTCGCCTTGATCCAGTACAGCATCATATACATCGACAGGTCGTGGTGGAGTAACGAGATCGGGTTCATCTTCACTTTGTGAACTTTCCCCGGTAACGATTTGAGGTTTTTGTGTCATGTTTCTGCTCTTTACAACGAAAAAATAGTGAACTCGGTGAACTATTTTACTTATTATCAGTTAATCAATGAATTAAAGCGAGAAGCCGCATGATCCCAATTAATCAGATACTTTAGAAAAATATCAATATATTTGCCGCGCTCATTCCGATAGTCGATGTAATATGCGTGTTCCCACACATCCATGTTCAGAATTGCTTGGTTTAAGTCTTGAACCGGGATTTTCGCATCTGTATCACTGATTATTCTTAATTTACCCTCTAAAAACAGAAGCCAAACGTATCCGCTACCAAATTCTGCCAAACCACATTTTTTAAATTCTTCCTGAAATTTTTCTAATGTGTTAAAATCTTTCTCTATTTGAGCAAGTAAAGCACCCTCCGGCGACCCACCACCATGTTTTTTCATAGAGTGCCAGTACAAATTATGATTCCATATCTGCGCTGTCGAATTGTAAATTTTCTTGGCGTTATCATCTTCGCGGGTTTTTGAAATAATTTCTTCGACACTAAGATCTGCAAGCGACGTGCCGGCGATAAATTTTTTTGCTTTATCAACATATCCTTTATGATGTTTAAGATAATGATATTTGACAGTTTCAGCGGATATATATGGTTCCAGGCTATCGACATCAAATGGCAGGTCGGGTAACTCTATGTTCATTTCATACTCCATTACTTAATTCGAGTTTATTTTTGTGATTTAAACTGGCTAAATATTGCTTTTCGCAACTCAGGGCTAACCCCCATAGAAACTCCAAAGGCCATAGCAATCAAGCTTGCGTTTTTTGGGTTTTTTGCAATTAAATTATAAACTTCTATGCCTAATGAAGTTGCTATTTCAGTTTGTTGGTTAGAGTTACGGACAGAAAGGTCTTCGCAAGATTCATTTTTGTTTTCAATGCCTTCGAGCTTATTTGAAACAATATTCTTTGCAATAAGCGATGAAAACATTGCCAGAAACAATGTACCTGCAGTTACGATGAGCATCGCATGACGATCTGAGAAGCTTTCAGCTAGATACATATATAAAGTTAATACACTACCAACCATGCCGACCAAAGTCAGGATAATTGTTATGCTGATCGAAATAATACCGGGTAGACTTTGCCTGCTGGCTTTACTTGCTTCTTTTGCAATAATCTGCCCGATTTCCTGAACAAAGGGTTCAAACAATTTTTTCATATTATTTGCTCATAATACGGCCGAGGACCAACCCGACACCAAAAGCTGCTGCAACGCTAGTAAAAGGGTTTTCCTCAATTTTTCGTTCAGTTACTGCGACACCTTCTTTTGTCTTTTCCTTCGCAGCAGCCGCATATTCACTGGCCGTATTTTTAGCAGCGGCCGTATATTCGGCGGCAGCTTCCTTTGCAGCATCCATAGCTTGCTGTCCTCTTGATTTAGAGTCATCCGACAATGTTTTTATCAATTTTTCCATATCGGAACGTAGGGCACCGACATCTTCTTTCACTGAATCTATTTCTTTAGCGTAATTTCTAGCCATCATATTTTCCTTTCATTTGGGTTTGTTATCAGAATTCTTACGCTACTAACGTTGCCAGTTGGATTTGGTTCCAATATGTATAAAAAACTTCTCTCTTTACACGTCTCCTGCAAATACAGTTCCACAAA
>JAUILB010000028.1 GCA_030432815.1 Alphaproteobacteria bacterium
GTCAGGTACGATTGCATCAAGATCCTGTCTTGTTGGAAAACGGTTTTCCGGCCAAACCTTTTCAATCCATCCCCGTCCTGTAACCCACGGCAGGTCAGGGTTTGCATCAGCATATGCCTTTACGGCATCAATGGTTTCTGCAAGGCTGTTTATACCTTGAAGGTTTAAATTTACCTCACGAAATCCAACGCCGCTCAAATGTCCGTGTGCATCAATAAGGCCGGGGTAGACCGCTTTTCCCATCAAATCAATGACGTCAGCATCACCGCAGGCATATCGTTCGACACCTATATTATCGCCGACATAAATAATTTTACTACCAAGAATGGCCACGGCTTCTGCGGACGGGTTTTTATCATCAACCGTATATACGACGCCGTTTTTAAGGACGATATCGGCCTCTTTACAAGCTTGTGCATTGGCACCACTGACCATTAGTGACGAAATAGCAGCAGTTAACAGAATTTTTTTAATCACGAGATGCTCCCTTATCTTTTAAAAGATTTATTTGTCTCAACAATAGGACAAATTTCCAGTTAAAGACAAGAGACTTGTTTATGATCTTCCGTATGTGTCTTCAAAACGGACAATGTCATCTTCACCAAGATAAGACCCCGACTGTACCTCAATAATATACAGAGGAATTTTTCCAGGATTACGAAGGCGGTGTTTCGCACCTATCGGAATATAACAGCTTTCGTTTTCGCTTAGTGTTTTAACTTTTTCATCAATGGTGACTTCAGCGGTACCTTGTACGACGACCCAGTGTTCCGCGCGGTGGTGGTGCATCTGAAGCGATAACACCTGTCCCGGATTAACCACAAGACGTTTTACCTGAAAGCGGTCATCCATGTCCGATGTCTGGTAAGATCCCCATGGGCGATAGACGACTGTATGGCTGATGTGTTCGGCGCGCCCCGAAGCTTTAAGCCGATCAACTATCGCTTTAACGTCCTGCGTTCTGTTTTTATCACAAACAAGCACGGCGTCTTTTGTTGCGACAACAATTAAAGCTTCGAGCCCCACGGCGGCGATAGCAGGACCTTCTGATTTCATCAGGCAGTTTTTACTTTCGTGGGAAATGATATCTCCGGTGATCACATTCCCATCGTCATCCTTATCTGAAATATCCCATAAAGCATTCCATGAACCGACATCATTCCATCCCATGTCAACGGGTACGACAGCGGCTTTATCGGTTTTTTCCATTACGGCATAGTCAATAGAATTGGACGGGCTGGCGAGGAAGCTTGCTTTGTCGGGACGAATGAAAGACATATCACTTTCAGAATTTTCAATTGCATTTTTACAGGCAACAAGCATTTCCGGTTCATTATTTGCTATAATGTCCAGATATGCTGCTACGGGAAATAAAAATATTCCACTATTCCAGTAATAACCACCTGCATTCACATATTCCTTTGCTTTGGTTTCATCAGGTTTCTCAACAAACTTTTCAACCAGATTGCAGCCATAGACTTCTTTAAGATTTTCACCGCATTTAATATAGCCGTATCCGGTTTCAGGCTTGTCAGGCACAATACCAAACGTTGTAAGTAAATTATGCTCCGAGGCTGCTTCTTTTGCTATGTTTATGGCTATTAAAAATGCTTCTTTATGTGCAATCACGTGATCTGATGGCATAATCAGCATAAGTCCGTTGGGGTCGGTCTTTTGAATTTGAAGTGCTGCAAGTGTTGCTGCAGGCGCGGTATTTCGTCCTTCAGGTTCCAAAATTATACTTGTATTTTCAATGCCAATTTTTCTCAACTGTTCAGCAATAATAAAGCGGTGTTCTTCGTTCGCAATAAAAAGCGGGTCATTAAAAATTACGGGGTCTTTTACACGTTCCACGGTTTCCTGGATCATGGTTTGATCTGAAACTAGTGGCAGTAGCTGCTTGGGATATAAAGAACGGGAAATCGGCCATAACCTTGTTCCGGAACCTCCGGATAAAATGACGGGCGTAATTTTTATATTATTCATTTCTTATTGCCTTTTATTCAACTTTTATGAACTTATAGCCTGATATTTTTAATTCATTATTAAAATAGAAAATTTTTTACCTGCAAAAATTTTACCTTTCATACACCATAAATTAATATATTTTTCATTAAGCTATGCTACGGTTCAAACTTGTTTTTAGTTTAGTAATTACAACAGGTTAATTTGTATGCGTGATGAGTGAACAAGGAAACTCATTTTACGTAATATAAATTTAACAGGGAAGGTTAAATAATAATATAGTTAAAACCATATGATTATAGTAGAAGTCATATGTGTTTCGTAATATTTTGAAACTGTAGTTTATGATTAGAATTTTTAAACATTATATCCCGAAATCCATTTTGGTACTTGCGTTGATCGAATGTGTCATGCTGTTTCTTATGATATGGCTGGCCATGGCTTTAAGGTTTGCGCAAATTGGGGAACCTGTTCCGACATTTGGGGAATATTTACCTGAGAAATTATTTTATGTTGTAATTGTTTATTTGGTGTTGCTTGCGACCGGCTTATATCGGTTGGATACATGCCGTGATATTAAAATGTCGGCTGTCCGGCTTTCTGTGAGCATGGTGCTTGCTTTCCTGGCGGTTTCTGTTGGCCTTTATCTGTTTCCGGATATTGAAATCTGGCGAAGCGTGTCCGTTTACGCGATTATTTCGACGTATCTGTTTTTGATTTCAGTGCGGTTTTTCTTCCTGCATTTTGTTGATCATAAAAGTATTGAAACCCGGGTCATTGTTTTGGGGGCAGGAAACAGGGCTAAAAGAGTGCTGGAAAGCAATGATAAAAAGACATCCAATGTTAATTTTATTACTTTCGTGCGTATGGGAGAGAATGAAAATGAAATTGAAAACGCTATCAATTTTGACGAGATAGAATGCTTTGAAAAATTTGTAGAAGATAATGCCTGTCAGGAAATTGTTGTCGCAATTGAGGAACGAAGAGGTACACTTCCTGTAAGTGAACTTCTCGCCTGCAAAATGAACGGTACATATATTTCAGAAGCGGCGAGCTTTATTGAACGGCAGGTAGGTGCACTTAATCTGGCTATGTTTAATCCCAGCTGGATGATTTTTTCAGATGGGTTTGATAATACCAAAAAAGTTGATTTGTTTCTTAAGCGCTCATTTGACATTATTGCAAGCGCAACATTGTTAATTGTAAGTATGCCGCTGCTCATTATCACAGCTTTGGCTGTTAAATTAACGAGTCGGGGACCAATATTTTATAGACAGGAAAGAATGGGCCATATGGGGCAGCCTTTCAATGTTCTGAAATTTCGCAGTATGTCGCAAAATGCTGAAGCGGATGGTGTGCCAAAATGGGCACAACAAAATGATGCGCGTGTTACATTGGTTGGCAGATTTATACGTAAAACCAGAATTGATGAAATACCGCAGATTTTTAATGTCTTGCGCGGAGATATGAGTTTTGTTGGCCCACGTCCCGAACGACCATATTTCGTGGAACAGCTAAGTGAAAAAATCCCAATGTTTGATAAACGTCATACCGTTAAGCCTGGTATCACAGGATGGGCGCAATTAAATTACCCTTACGGGGCGTCCGAGGAAGACAGCCGACGAAAACTTGAATATGATCTTTACTATATTAAAAATTATTCTATCTTTTTAGACTTGCTTATTTTGGTTCAAACAATTCGTGTAGTGTTGTGGCCTGACGGAGTTAGGTAAACTAAATGGGGAGTCTGTCTCTTAACATAAGTTTTCTCACCTACGGTGTGGCGACTGTCGCATATGCAATCCTTCTTGGTTTAATTATTCAGAAAAATCAATGTCGTGGTGAACATAAATGGATGTTTGCTGCGGTAGTTATAAGCGTAATCTGGTCTTTCTTTAATTGTATCTCTGCTGTCGCGGGGGCTTATACGACGAATGTTGTTTTTCTAACCGTTTCATACATGCTGCCGTTTGTGGACTGGCTTAAAGGGATTGTGTGGATAATATTTCTCTATAATCATTTGCGGCTTATCTGGAATAGTCAGGATAACGGTAAACTTAGTCGAACTGTCGGCGGAATAATAACGGTTATAGCCACTATTGGATTTATTATTGAACTTGTTCAGTTTTCGTCAATGTGGGGTTTGTTTGAGCGCGGTATAATTGGTGATCTGCCTACTTATAATAAGTTTTTGATTGCTTTTTTCATTTTGCTTCTTGTGGAAAACTTATATCGCAATATTGCCCGTGAAAATCGTTGGGGTGTCCGTTTCTTCTGTTTGGGTCTTGGATGTATTTATGCATTTGAATTTCTGCTTTACAGCGATTCAATGCTCTATTCACTAATCGATCCGGAATTTTATGAAGCAAGGGGGGCGGTAAATATCATTGTTGTACCGCTTCTTGCCATCGCAGTATCACGCGGTGCGAAATGGTCCGTTGGTATCAGTCTGACACATCGTGCTGCTTTTCATACGGTTTCGCTGATTGCGGGTATTTCTTATGTGATTGGGATATCTGTTTTAGGGTATTATATTCAAAGCTTTGGCGGTGAATGGGGTAAAATTTTGCAGGTAAGCTTTCTTTTTGCCGCTTTCATTGGCTTTGTCATAATAATTTATTCCGGCAAAATAAGGTCCACCATACTTGTTCTGCTTAATAAATATTTCTTTATGTATAAATTTGATTACCGTGAAGAATGGCTGCGGTTTATTCAGACAATGACTGATTCCGAAGATCATTATAATCTTCAGGAACGTGCCATAAAATCGGTTGCGAATTTATTGGATAGCCCCGGTGGCGCACTATGGTATCTGGATCAACCGGACAGTTTCCAGCTTGCTGCGAAATGGAATTTTCATCATGATATTGATGATGAACTTCCGGCGGGTAGCGAACTCGCACAATATATGGAAAAGAAAAGATGGATTGTTGATCTTGATGATGTTCACGAGGGAAAAATAAAAAACAATAATTGCCCTGTGCCAGGCTGGCTGAATAGCATTCCTGATTTCTGGTTAGTGGTTCCTCTTATTCATCATGATGATTTGAAGGGCTTTATTGTTTTATACAAGCCACGTGCCGACAGGGAGCTTAATTGGGAAACCCTGGATATTTTAAAGACTGTAAGTTTACAGATTGCAAGTTATCTTGTTGAACAGGAAACCTTAAAAGCACTGGGTATTGCCAGTGAATTTGAAGCCTTTAACCGCAAGTTTGCGTTCGTAATTCATGATATAAAAAATATGGCAAGTCAGCTTTCACTTCTTAACAAGAATGCTGAAAAGCATGGTGATAACCCTGAGTTTCAGAAGGATCTTAAAATTACGGTTAATAATACCGTCGAAAAAATGAATGATCTTTTATCCAGAATAAATTTGATACAGGAACCATCACAATCCCGATCAAATGAGAAAGTGAATGTAAGCAATATCTTAAAATCCCGCATTGACCGGTTTTTGAAAGCAGGTCAGAATATCACGGTAGATGTTAATGAAAATATTGAAGCACTTTCCCACGAAGATAACTTGGATACTGTTTTTGTCCATATTATTCAAAATGCGCTTGATGCAAGTGATGAGGGCCAGGAGGTACATGTTTCACTTAATGAAGATCAGAATTACGCAATTGTAAAAATATCTGATACAGGATCGGGAATGGATCGTGATTTTATCAGAAATGAATTATTTCGTCCGTTCAGATCATTAAAAGAAGGTGGCTACGGAATTGGGGCTTATGAAAGCCGTCAACTAATTCAAAATATGGGCGGACGGATGGAAGTGAAAAGCAAGCCCGGCACTGGTACAATAATTACTATCTATTTGAAAAAGGAATAGAAAATTACAGAAGAAAAAAGAAAATTGTTGATTATTGAGGATGATGAAGGTCTTCAGCGGCAATATAAGTGGAATTTTGAAAATTATGAAACGCTCATTGCGGGTGATCGTGAAAGTGCTATTGCATTGCTTAAGAATAACGCGCCTTCCGTTGTGCTTTTGGATCTTGGTCTGCCGCCTGATCCGGATGGCACGACAGAGGGGTTTATGGCGCTTAATGAAATACTTTCAATAAATCCAATGACAAAAATTATTGTTGCATCAGGACATGAAGCCCGCGAAAGCGCGATCAATGCAATATCAAATGGTGCTTATGACTTTTATCAAAAACCAGTTGATGCAGATGAGATAGGATTAATTGTTGAACGCGCCTTTAAACTTTATGACCTTGAATGTGAAAATCGCGAACTTCAACAAAAACAATATTCTACTAGACTGCCGGAGCTGGTTACAGCATCCGATGCAATGGAAAAGGTTTGCGGTATAATTGAACGTGTTGCACCAACCGCAGTATCGGTTTTATTGCTTGGAGCAAGCGGTACCGGTAAAGAACTGCTTGCACGTGCGCTTCATAATTTAAGTGATCGCCGTGATCAGCCGTTTGTCGCAATTAATTGCGGCGCCATTCCTGAGAATTTGATTGAAAGTGAATTGTTCGGCTTTGAAAAGGGAGCTTTTACAGGTGCAGTGAAGCAGGTTAAGGGAAAAATTGAATCCGCTGAGGGGGGGACATTGTTTCTTGATGAAATTGGTGATTTGCCCTTACCTTTGCAGGTAAAGTTACTGCGATTTCTTCAAGAACGTGTCATAGAGCGTATCGGAGGACGTCAGGAAATATCTGTAGATGTCAGGGTTATAAGCGCAACCCACCAGGCTTTGGACCAATATATAAATGACGGAAGATTTCGCGAGGATCTATATTACCGTTTAAGTGAAATTGTGGTCAATATCCCCGATCTTAAGGATCGGGATGGCGATGCCTTGCTTCTTGCACATAATTTTCTTAACAAATTTGCCCGGGAATTTGATAAGCCGACGAAATCCTTTGATCGCAATGTTACCAGGGCTATTGCGTCCTATGACTGGCCTGGCAATGTACGTGAACTTGAAAATCGTATTAAGCGTGCTGTTATTATGAGTGACGGCCGAAAAATAACACTAAATGATCTTGAGATTGAATATTCGGAAGATCATATTGAAACACTGAATTTAAAAGAAATCAGAGAAAAGAATGACAAGGCAGCTATTGTTAAGGCATTATCACTTTCAAACGGCAATATTAGTGAAACAGCAAGACTCCTTGGTATAAGCCGGCCAACTTTTTATGGATTGGTCAAACAATATAATTTAAATATCGAAAAGTAACTCTTCGGAGAATGATTTGAGGATGAAGCTGAACTTCAAACAATTATCTTTTTTACTCTATGGTGTCTCACTGCTACATAGCGGTGCGACTGCGCAGGAAATTCCCCTGCTTCTAACACCAAACGAAGTTTTGGTTGAAGAAGACGCGTATGTTCCGCCGCCACCATCAGAAGAAGATCTCCTGCATTATGAAATGGTTGCGCAGGCAAAGCAGAAATGGAGTGCGCTTTTTAAAGATCCTAATAATCCGCAACTGCATTTGGACGTTGCGAAGCATTATAATTTACTTGGTAACGGTGATATTGCGCTTCATGAGCTTGGTCGCGCAGAAGAGCTTGGCATCCCCAGAACTGATCTGTTAGCGGATATCGGACGCGCTTATTTTCTAAGGGGGCGTTATGATGATATTATGAATGAAATAATGCTGGAACAAGCACCAATTGATCAGCATGGGGAAATTTATCTTCTGTATGGACAGGTCAATTATCTCAAGGGAAATTTGCAGGACGCCTTTTTAAATTTTTATCAGGCAGAACAGTTTTTAGAAGAAAACAGGCTTGAACTTAATGCGCCGATTGCTGCCTTATATTCGGCGATGGGTGAATATGAAAAAGCAGAAGAAAATGTAGATATAGCACTTGGTTTTAAGCCAAAAGATGCCGACCTTTTGATGCTTAAGGGGGATCTGGTTCATAGAAGGGCCGGGGCGGAAAAATCATATAAATATTACGAATGGGCAAATTTTTATAAACCGGATGATATTCAGACAGAAGTGAAACTGGCCGGGGCACTTTATAATTTAAATAAACGTGATGAAATGGTTGAAGTGCTAAGAAGCATTCTTGCCAAAGATCAGAACCATCCTTTTGCCAATTTCCTGATCGCAACAAATTTTGCAGAAGGAAATAATATCAGAACCGCAATAAGATATTTAAACCAGGCTGGTGATGTTTATGATAACTTTGCACCGGCACTGTTATTAAAAGGTAAACTTGGATACGCAACTGGATCATATGCCGCTGCGGAGCGATCCCTGATGCAACTAATCAGAATAGAACCGGATAATTTGGAAGGAAGACGTTTGTTGGGAGCTTCATTGCTTCAGCAAAATAAAAGCAATGAAGCTGCCCGTGTTCTTGCCTATTTAGAGGAAGAAAACAGGCTTGAGCCAGCTGATTATTTATTGCTTGGCAACGCATATATTTTGTCTGGCAATAATGATAAAGGCACCATGTATCTTAGCAAATTAAGTAGCATGGATATTGATCAGATAAGCGCGGATACCAGACGTAAACTGGACGACTTTGAAAGTGGTTATAATTATGGTGTGCCATTAAATATCAATAGCCTGATTATTAAAAACAGTTCTTTAAATCAAATGCTTATGGTTGAATCCTTCAAGGCGCTTGAAAATAAAAAATATAGAGAAGCATTTGACAAGGCTGCTGCAATAATTGACCAGGATAGAACAAGTCCGATTGGTTATAACCTGTTAGGGCTTGTGTATCTTGAGCAGGGGTTATCTGATGAAGCCAGAAGCAATTTTAGACGGTCCTTGCAAATTGATCGTAATTTTCATCAGGCAAATATGAATCTTGCCAAATTGGATTTGGCTTTGGGGGACAGGAATTCTGCAATAAATAGTCTTAATCAGATACTTTCACGTGATGAAACATATGTTCCTGCTTATGAGTTTCTGTATCAAATGGCCATAGAAGATGGTGATCTGATTAGCGCGGAACGATATTTGGTTACAGCGTCAAATGAAAACCCCGAAGGGCTTTTAGTGCGTGAAAAATTGTTGGAATTTTATTTTGATCAAAATAATCTTTCCAGAGCAAGAACACTTGCTAATCGAATGCTTGATGCTTTTCCTGATCATGCTGCTCCATATAAGGCACTTGGAAAGATAGCACTTCTGGAAGAGGATTATGAAACCGCAAGTGTTAACTTTCAAAAGGCCATCGCGTTTGATAATACAGATAGCGAAGTTTATGTCATGTTGTCTCAATCACTTTCACATGAAAATAAGTATGAAGAGAGTAGAAGTACTCTTCAATCAGGTCTTTATGTAGTGAAAAATAAATTACCCTTACAGCTTGCTCTGATTGAACTGGCAAAGCAGGACGGAAATTTTAAAAACAGCCATCTTTATGTTGATCAGTTAAAGCTTGATGAGAAAACAAAAGCCAGTGCTTTATTATTTGAAGCAGATCTATACTTACAGCAGCAACGCGCAGAGGATGCCATTCTGTCATTTGAAGGTGCTGGCAAGGCTGGCGCAAATCCCGATCTGGTATCAGATGGGATAGCGCAGGCAAATGAGCTGATTGCAAGTAGAATACCAGCTATTGAACTGAGTGAAGATGAAATTCAGTGAAGGCTTACCCATACAGGTTTAGAAATAATTGGGGGCACCGCCATTTATTTTAAAAATATGACCTTAGCAAGTAAATTGTTAATAAATTTGCGTTAATTGATATTAGAAATAACCATATAAAATTTAAATTTAGGTCTGCCAGTGAAAATACTGTTTTTAAGTCATCGATTTCCTTATCCTCCTACTCGCGGCGATAAGATAAGATCATTTAATATGGTTAAATATCTGCATGAACAAGGTCATGAGGTCACTGTTGCCTCACTTTCCAGATCGGCAGACGAAACAACAGAATGCCATGGCATAAAGGATTATTGTCATAAATATGTGTTGGTAGAAGTTAATGAGACATTACAGAATATAAGGATGGTTTCCCGGCTTTTAAGTAAAGATCCGTCATCAATGGGTTATTTTTACTCGAATGAGCTACAAAATCAGATAAACCAGCTTTTAAACGATAATAAATACGACCTGATCATAGTTTTCAGCTCTTCCGCAGCGCAATATGTGGAACATGTGACCGACACCCCAAAGATGCTTGATTTCTGTGATATGGATAGCCAAAAATGGCTTGCTTATGTTGACTATAAGAAGTGGCCTATCAGTGCCGGATACGCACTTGAAGGGCATAAGCTGGAATCTGATGAAAAGCGTCTGGCACGTCTGTTTGATTTATGTAGCTGCGCAACTGATTTTGAAGTGGAAACGCTGGACAGTTATAAAACTGGTGTCCAAAGCGGTTATTTCCCCAATGGGGTGGATAGTGATTTCTTTAAGCCGATCAATGTGGATTATGTAAAAAACAGTATATGTTTTGTCGGTCGCATGGATTATTATCCGAATGAAGTTTGCATTGTAAATTTTTGTCATGATGTATTACCGCTCATTCGTGAAAAATACCCAGATGTCACGTTTAAAGTAATTGGTGCCGCGCCACCAAAATCGGTGATGGATCTTAATGAAATACCGGGCGTTCTGGTAACTGGTACAGTCGATGATATAAGAAAGCATGTACAGTCCTGCCAGGTGATGGTTGCGCCACTAGTAATTGCAAGAGGGACACAAAATAAAATACTTGAAGGGATGGCAATGGGACTTCCCGTTGTTTCTAGTCATCTGGCTGCACGGGGCGTAGATGCAGTTGTTGGAGAACATCTTCTGGCGGCGACGACACCGGAGGAATATGCGACGGAAATTATGAGTTTGTTTGATGACCCAGAAAAACAGAAAAAATTTGCACTCTCGGGCCGGGAAAGGGTCCTAAGTCATCACAACTGGAAGCGTGGCATGGAATTGATGGCGGAATGTATTGACCGTACCATTCAGCAGTTTCACAGTAAAAATGAGGCTGCATGATGAAAATTCTTCATGTATTTGATCATTCGATACCCCTCCATAGCGGCTATACATTCAGAAGTTATCAAATTCTATCTGAACAACGAAAGCTGGGATACGAAACGGTTCATGTTACCGGGATAAAACATAAAGCACCCTATAAGGACAAAGAAACTGTAGAAGGTCTTGAATTTTACAGAACAAAAGTAAGTTTCCCAATCCTTGCAAAGCTTCCGGTGATTAATCAATGGTATGTGATTAAAACTCTTGAAAAAAGGGTAGAAGAAGTAGTGAATATAGAAAAACCGGATATTATCCATGCACATTCACCAGTTCTTAATGGTATAGCGGCACTTCATGTCGGGGAAAAATACAATATCCCGGTACATTATGAAATTCGTGCCTTTTGGGAAGATGCAGCTGTTGGAAACGGTACAGGTCGTGAAGGCGATCTTAAATATAATATGACCAAGAAAATGGAAACGGATGTTGTGCGTAAAGCAGCTTCTGTAACGGTCATTTGTGACGGCTTAAAGCAGGATCTTATTAAACGGGGTATTCCCGCGGAAAAAATAACGCTCATTCCAAATGCTGTTGATATTTCAAAATTTTCAGGACCTTCAGATGCTAATCCTGAACTGGTGGAAAAATTAAATCTACATGATATGACTGTTCTGGGGTTCATTGGTTCATTTTATGATTACGAAGGATTGGACGTTCTTATCAATGCTATGAAACCCATTATTACGAGGGTGCCCAATGCCTGTCTTTTGCTGGTTGGTGGGGGCCCTATGGAAGAATTTTTAAAAGAACTCGCAAATAAAAACAATATGGGAGACCGTGTTATATTTACGGGGCGGGTTCCACATGAAAAGGTTCAGGATTATTATAACCTTGTGGATATTTTTGTGTATCCCAGAAAGAAAATGCGTCTAACTGACCTGGTAACGCCACTTAAGCCTCTTGAAGCGATGGCACAGCATAAGCTAGTGGCCGCATCCAATATCGGCGGGCATCGTGAATTGATTGAAGACGGCAAAACCGGCATGTTATTTGAACCTGATAACCCGCTTGCACTTGCAAAGAAAATTGGTGAGCTTGTGGAAAGAAAAGATGAATGGCCGAAATTCCATAAAGAAGGCCGTTATTATGTGGAGCAGGTAAGAAACTGGAAAAATTCGATAGCCAATTACCCCGCTGTTTATGATAAAATTACAGCCAAATAATATTAGTTAAATAAAAACAATATGTTAGTTTATTTTGATTAAATGTAGCTAATGTTATAAATAAATTAAACAATTGCTATTAAGCTTATATTTTAATTGTTGAACAATAAAAGAACAGAATAAAAGAGCAAAAAGAATGCAAGAAAATACCGATAATTTACCTAGAAATCTATTATTCATGATAGCGTTGCTTGTTACGGCAGTATCATCTTATTTCATGAACTCATCGCTGTTTTCTGTACTGCAGACATTGTTTGATATCGAAGTGCAGACTAGTTTTACACGTCAGCTGGAAAGAAGTTCACTTTGGGGAATTGCCAGTTACTGGTCAACTTTTGCACTCATGATATTTATATTGGCCTTTTTATTGCCTGCTATTTCAAATGTTATTGGTCTTATCAGCCTTAAAGGACGGATAGCGGAACTACCACGTGCAAGTGATAAGTCGCCAAATGTGACCAAGGATAAATTTTTGAAGGCAATGTCGGATTATAAGCTCGTCTATGCTGAATTTGCAGTTCCTTACGCCAATTATATTGTCGAAAAAGAAGAAAAGGATATCCGTAAAAAAACCAGTTTTATAGGGAAGGGTAAAGCGAAACAGTTGGATCCTCCTGAGGTTAGTGTTCTGATACCCGCATCGCAGATTTTTCATATTGACCGTGTTTTGAATTCACGTCTTTCAGTATGGTTTATGCGTCCGATGCCAAGGGTATTAATGGGTATTGGTTTTTTATTATTCATTATTTCCTTCGCCGGATCACTGCAATCAAGCGAGGGTACACTGGTAGGAAATGAAATTTTTCTGATGGGTGTATCATCATTTTCATTATGTATTGGCATCGCTGTATTACTTGCAGCTTTATACAGGGTGATAATCGGGCATGTACATCACCGTGCGTCGGAAGTGGTGAAAATGATCGAAAATTTATTCGATTATAAGCCGGATGAGAGCGAAAAAGAGGATTTTGACGCCATCCAGAATGCGCTTAATAAAACTGTCTCGTCCTTTAAGGATGTTTCTAAATCAATAAATGAAAAGCAGGAAGAAGCGGTTAACAGTTTAATTGTTAAAACTTTGGAAGATTATGTTAAGCAAATTGGTAAAGCCACCGAGGAACAATCGAAAGCGTTAAAGAAAATTGTTGATGATTCAGCTAAGCAGTCTGATACGATTACGAAAGACCTTGCGAAAAGATTTGATGAATATGCCAAGAAGATTAGTGATATTCAGTCAAAAATTGATGAGCATCAGGATAAAAGCCATGAAGCCCTGACAGAGCGGGTGGAAAAATTGATAACATCATTGAATGATGAGGTCAGTAAAGCTTCTGTTGAAGCTTTGAGCAAGGAAACAATACTTAAAGACCTTAATAAAACGGCGAGTAATCTTGGTGAAATCTCGAAGGCTTCTGATACTGTTACGGAAAAATTTGATGCAATTTCCGATGGTCTGGAACGCTTAATTGAAAAGATGGAAAAAATTGTTCCAATGAGCGATGAAAAAAAATCCGAACTATCAGAAGGTATAGAGGAATTAAAAAAAGAAAGCAGTAAAACTGTTGGTATGGGGCGTAGCGCAACATCGCGCAAAAAAGCCTAGCTGTATGTGAAATATCAAATGGACATAAGACTTAAATCAAGCCTTCTGGTGTCTGCTGAAATCAGGCGCTGCGAAGGCTTGTTTATAAGCTGCGTAATACTGCATAAAGGGGATGATGAACGGGGACTAATCTTAATCAAACAATATGTGGCAGAATTCGGTTCACGTATTTATACCCAGACACGTGATGAACAAGGTATCCTGATATGGCATCAGCCATTGGGCGATGATTGGCTGGAGGAAACAAAGGCAGACCAATATATAGCTAGACAGATAGACTTTGATGATGATCTCTGGGTGATTGAAATGGATGATCCAAAGAATATTTATACCCCCGAAAATTAAACAGGTTTACAATTTGGACTATTCCGACACGAAATGAGCAATGAAGATAAAAATATTTGGGCATCAATATATGATCATTGCCCTGAAGACTGTTCCATGTTTCGCGAAAGCTGGTACGACGCTTGGTCAAAACAAAATAGTGATGTGATCTATGCCATCTTTACTGACCAGAAAAATCAGCATGCTATTTTTCCTTATTTTATCAAAAAACTGGGTCCTTTTAGTTTCGCGTCACTTGCGGGCAATTATTTTCCAAGAAAAGGTTTGCCTTATAGTGGTGTCAGTGATGAATTAACTGATAAATTTGCGACTTTTCTTTTGAAACTACCCAATATATCGGGATGTCAGCTCGGACCTGTTAAAAAAGATGATCCCTTTATTCAAAAACTGGTCGAGAAATTATCTAGTGATAATTGGAAACTGTTATTACAATCAACAGGCTTTGATCATGGAATGGTCGTTCCGGAAACTGTTGATGAATATTTATCGACACTCAGTAAAAGCCGGCGTAAGAAAACAGCTTATTACCTTAGACGCCTTGAAAAAACGGGTGTTATCGAAATCAAACATCATAAATCTCTTGACCCTGCTGGTTGGCGGAATGTTTTTGCTGATCTTGAAGCAGTGGAAAGTAAGGCATGGGTATCTGAAAGAGGTGACCCGCATTTCATCGGAATAAAGAGGCAGTCATACTGGAATGAATTAGTCAGTGATGAATGGTATAGAGAGGCCTTCAATGCATGGATAATTTATGTAAATGAAAAACCGATAAGTTATATTGCTGCAATTGATATTGGAACAGAAAGATTTGTTCTTTCATCCAGTTTTAGTAAGGAATATGCAGATTTTCGAACTGGAAGCATTCTGGAAATTGAAATGATGAGCAGGACGATAAGTGAGGCAAAAGTTACTTTTATGAATAACGGTATGGGGGATTCGGGTTATAAAAGCGCATGGGGAAATAAGGAATTTCAGGAATTATATGAAATAATTGCCTTTCCGCCAAATATTAAGGGCCGTTTAGCCTATATAATTGCAAAACTTAAAACTAAACTGCGCAGATAAGCAGAGTATTTGCCTTGGTTTGGCAGGTAAAACCCATCACTTAACCAAATCATAAGATTATTTCTATAAAGTACTCATAATCAAAACAAAATTTGTAGAGTAAAAAATAAAGGCAAGTAATCGATCATGGCAAAACCAGTGATAAAGGCGATTTATATTCAATTAGTCATTCTGGCATCGTGTCTCATGGTAATTGGTTTATGGGCAACGCGTTTTCCGTATCCGTCTCCTGTTATTATGGATTTTTTAACACCGCAAAAACGATGGCCGACCCAACAGGTAGCAGATTGGGTAACATCCGGTAATATTGACGAAGGGTTTATGTCATTTTTCTACCGCGATCCGGATCGGTTAGTACCCGTTGGAAATAACATGGTTGCGCCGGCCGACGGGCAGATTGTTGCTTTCGATTCTAAAGACGGTACCAATTATATGGTAATTGCACTTACATTCTGGGATGTGCATGTGCAGCGTTCTCCGGTTGGTGGTACAATTGTCGCGATCGAAGATGCCGGCGATAGATTAATGGATGGAGAAGGACGTGACTTTGTTTATTTAAAAGACAAGGTTAGCCCGGTTCAGAAAGTTGTCACCATTGATTCAGAATGGGGGATGATTAATGTACGCCTGATTACCAGTTTACTTGCCAGACGTCTTGAAGTCTTTCATGAGGTAGGAGATAAGATTGAAAAGGGAGAACGCTTAGGTCTTATTCATCTTGGCAGTACGGTGGTGCTTGATCTTCCTGGAGATTTAGTGCCGCTTGTTAAAGTTGGTGACCGGGTAGTAGCTGGTGAAACCATCATGTTCAGACGTGAAGATTAATAACAGGATTAAAGGAACAAGAATATGTTTTGGAATAAGGAAGAAAAAAGGTTTAGC
>JAUILB010000351.1 GCA_030432815.1 Alphaproteobacteria bacterium
GGTTTTCAATATCTCCACCATATTCATCATTACGTCTGTTTGTAAGAGGTGAAAGGAACGACGCAATCAGATAACCGTGGGCCGCATGTAATTCGATCATATCAAATCCGGCACGGTCAGCACGAATTGTTGATGCGCGAAAATCAGCGATCACCTTATCCATATCAGTACGGGTCATTTCTTTTGGGGTTTGTGATATATCCTCGAAATAGGGAAGTGGTGACGCAGAATAAAGCGGCCAATTATGATCTTCTTCTATAATTGGGTGATCCATTTCTTCCCAACCCCGTTGGGTTGAGCCTTTACGCCCCGCATGTCCAAGCTGCATGCATATTTTTGTTTCTGTGTTTTCATGAACAAAGTCAACAATACGCTTCCACTGCGCTTCATGGTCATCTGTCCAAAGGCCCGGACAACCCCGTGTGATCCGTGCTTCTGGTGACGGGCAGGTCATTTCCACATACATAAGCCCCATACCCCCACGTGCGGCGCCACCATAATGCACCATATGCCAATCGGTTAAGTTACCATATTCATCAGCCGAATATTGCGCCATTGGCGACATTACAACTCTGTTTCTAAGTTCCATTTCGCCAAGCTTAAATTTTGTAAACATGGGAGTAGGGCGACTTTCGCGGTAATCATAACCACTTTCCCGGTAATATCTTTCGTACCAAGCCGTATCAAGTGCTTCAGCAAATTTTGCATCCCTTAAAATTAAATTATCGTAGGTCACCGATTTAGATCGACACATCACCACAGCGGCAAACTGCATCAGGTCCATATCCCACGAACGGTCCATATGTTCAAACCATGCCATGGATACATCTGCATTATGCTGCAATATCTGCACCGGTGTTTCACGGGCATCCACGTAAGCTTCAAATGCTTTTGTAATTGAGCTTTCACCATATTCAATCATAGAATCGGAAAGCGCTATTGCACATTCCATCGCAAGTTTAGTGCCTGATCCGATGGAAAAATGGGCCGATGCCTTGGCATCGCCTAGGATTGCAATATTTTTATGAAACCAGTTGTTACAATATATTCGTGGAAATTGCCGCCACATGGAACGATTGATAATCAGATTATGACCTTCAAGTTCTTCAGCAAATATCTTCTCCAGTTTATTTGCTGAACCCTGCTCATCAAATTCTTCAAATTGCCATCCTTTCCAGCACTCATCCGACATTTCAAATACCCATGTGGATGTTCCTTCCTCATATTGGTATGTATGGGCGCAGATCGGACCGTGCTCTGTATCCTTAAAAAAATAGGTAAAATCCTCAACTTTGCGGGTTGAGCCCATCCAGGTAAAGCGATTTGATTTAATGCTGATGGTGGGATCAAAATATTCTTTATAATATTCCCGTATAGATGATCCGATCCCATCGCTGGCAAGGATCATATCTGAATCTGCAAAATCATTTTCAAGATTCTCAACATCGATGCGTTTACCGTAAGTAATCCTTACGCCAAGGTCAGTGCAACGTTTTTGCAAAATCCTAAGCAGATTAAGACGTGAACATCCCGCAAATCCATTACCACCACAGCGTACTTCTTCGCCCTTATAGCGAATGATAATATCGTCCCAATAGGCAAACTCACTTCGGATCAGCTGATAGGATTCAGGGTCGCGGCTAAGAAATTCATCCAGCGTATCATCGGAAAATACAACCCCAAATCCAAAGGTATCATCACATTGGTTTTGTTCAAATATTTCGATATCCCAGTCCGGCTTTGCTTTTTTGGTCAGAAGCGCAAAATAAAGTCCCCCCGGACCGCCGCCAATTACTGATATTTTCATGGTGATCCTCCATTCACGTCAACTAAATTAACTTTATTTATCTTACATGTAAACTATTTTTGCGTGCTTGAACTTTTTGACCTGCCGGATATAGTAAAGTCACTGGGAGCAATAAATATATGACAGATGGCCAATATACTAAAAGACAAAAAGAAAGCCTCAAACTCTGGATCGAACTGCTAAGGTATTCCAATAAGCTTGAACAAATAATCGATGACAAACTAAGGCAGAATTACGGACAGAACATTTCAAGATTTGATGTTCTTTCACAGCTAGCCCGCGCCAAGCCAGAAGGTTTGACCATTGGCGAACTGGCCGGACAGCTTATAGCATCAAAGGGAAATATAACCGGCCTTCTGGACCGTATGCAAAAAGACGGTCTTATTGAAAAAGAGACTAAAAAAAATGACAGAAGAAGTTATTTGGTCAGACATACAAAAAAGGGCAATGAGCTTTTTGCAGAAATGGCAGAAAAGAATGCGCAGTGGGTGGAAACCGCACTGGAAGACATTGACATTGATCATATGAAAGAATTTGCACAGTTCCTGAGCAAATCAAGAAATTCACTGGATTAATTTTTTAAGGCCTTACGCAGCAACTTACCTGTTGCCGATTTGGGAAGACTGTCCATAAATTCAATGACCCTTGGATATTTATAGGGCGCCACGGTCGATTTTACGAAATCCTGAATTTCGCCTTTAAGCGCATCACAGGCCAATGAACCATCCTTTAGAACGATGAAGGCTTTCACAATCATACCTCTATCCGGATCAGGGGCACCGACAACCGCGCATTCCAAAACAGCTTCGTGCGCCATTACGGCTTGTTCAACTTCGGGTGCGGCAATGTTATATCCGGATGACACAATAATATCGTCACCCCGTGCTATGAACCAGTAATACCCATCATCGTCCCGCCGGAAAATATCCCCGGTAATATTCCAGCCATCAACGACATATTCTTCCTGTCGGTCACCATTCAGATAACGACAACCGGTTGGCCCTTTTATTGCCAGACGCCCGGGCTCACCGTCGGATACCGGTTTATTATCGTCACCCAAAATCTCTGCATGGTAACCGGGAACAACTTTTCCGGTTGAACCGGGCCTGATGTCCTCACCCG
>JAUILB010000352.1 GCA_030432815.1 Alphaproteobacteria bacterium
GACAGCTACCCCCTGGTACACAGCGGTACCATTCATATTGACAGTGCTGCCCAGGGGAACAACAAACCGAACCGCAGCTTTATGTAGTCCGTGGCTTTGTGCGCATTCCATGGAAAGCGGCACAGTTGCCGATGAACTTGATGTGCTGAATGCGGTGAGCAATGCGGGAAACATATCCCGTAAAAATGAAAATCCACGTCTGGAAATAAAAAACAAAGCTACTGCAAATAAAAGAAGCCCGCAAAGCACGGTAATCATATATGCGCCGACAGCAGCGAATGTTTCAAGTATGGCTGTGCCGCCGCCCGCTTCGGCAATTGGCGTAGCGACAAGACCAAAAACACCAAGGGGTGATAACATCATAATCCAGCCCACGATGACCATCATTATATTATTCAGACCTTCAAAAAAAACGCTGACCGTCTTTCCTTTATCGCCTGTTACGGTAAGTGCTGCGCCGAAAATAACCGCAAATATTATCAACTGAAGAAGCTCAAGGTTAGCAGCGGATGCCACAATATTAGGTGAAATAAGACCAAGAAGAACATCGCTAAGGCTTCTTGTTTCAAGGTTTAGATCTGCTTCAGTGGGAAGCAGATGAAAATCACTGCCGGGCGCAAGTATTTCGGCAAGTATCATGCCTGTGAGTGCCGCAAGCATGGTGCTTACTATAAAATATATCAGGGTTGCAAGTCCCGGACGGCCTAGCTTTCGAACATCTCCAAGTGATGAAATCCCGGGTATTATAGCGGCGATGATTAAAGGCATCACCACCATTTTGAGCGCATTTAACCATAACGTTCCCATCCATGAAAAAATCAGTGCGTCCTTGCCCATAAACCAGCCCGCCGCAATGCCCAAAATAACAGCAATGATTATGGCATATAGTAATTTTAAGGATTTCTCCCTGGCCAAATGACTTCCCTCTTCATTTATTATTTTTAGTACAGCTTAAATTAATGTTTTATCTTTTGCAGCATCTTTTGTAAAAGGAAGGGAATTTTAATTGTATATGAGCGCATGATGTTTGTTCTGATCGATAATTACGACAGCTTCACCTATAATCTTTACCATTATCTGGGTGAAATTGGTGTTAATGTGGAAGTTTTTAGGAATGATGAAATTTCTGTGGATGATTTGCGCGCTAAAAACCCGGAAGGAATTATTCTCTCCCCCGGGCCCTGTACACCGGATGATGCCGGTATATGCATGGAAATAATTGATAGTCTGGGGAAAAATATTCCGATCCTTGGTGTCTGCCTTGGCCATCAGTCTATCGGACAGGTATATGGCGGCAAAGTAATACGCGCGCCGTATTTGATGCACGGAAAAGTCAGTCAGATCATTCATGATGGAAAAACCGTTTTTGCCGACATTAAAAACCCATTTAATTCAACGCGTTATCATTCGCTTATTGTGGAAAAAGAAAGTCTTCCCGACTGCCTTGAAATTACGGCTGAGACGGAAGACGGCATTATCATGGGGTTAAGTCATAAAATTCATCCGGTTCATGGTGTCCAGTTCCACCCTGAAAGTATAGCGTCCGAATACGGGCATGATATTTTGAAGAACTTTGTAGCCATTGCTAACGATTTTAAAAGCGAGGCAGCGTAATGAGCCTTGATTTTAAGGAAGTCATAAACTATCTGGCTCAAGGTAAAACCCTTAGCCGTGAAATGTCGCGGGAAACCTTCGAATATATGATGAATGGTGATGCAACTGGCGCGCAAATTGGTGCTTTTTTGATGGGACTGCGCATTCGCGGGGAAACTGTTGAAGAAATGACTGGCGCCGTTGAAGCTATGCGCAGCAAGGCATTATCGATCAAGGCGCCTACGGGTGCCGTTGATACATGTGGCACGGGTGGTGACCGATCAGGCACATATAATATTTCCACGGCCGCGGCCATTGTACTTGCCGCATGCGGTGTGCCGGTTGCAAAGCATGGGAACCGTGCGGCATCTTCCAAATCCGGTAGTGCGGACGTGCTTGAAACGCTTGGTATAAATATTGATGCCGATATGGTGATCGTTAAACGCTGCCTTGATGAGCTTGGGATCAGTTTCCTGATGGCAACCCGTCATCATAGCGCCGCCCGACATGTAGGGCCAAGCCGCGCTGCGCTTGGCACACAGACCATTTTTAATCTTATTGGCCCCCTATCCAATCCTGCGCAAACCAAATATCAGGTGATCGGCGTTTTTAATAAAAAATGGACGCGCCCGATGGCAGAAGTGCTTGGCACTCTTGGTAGTGAGCATGTATGGGTGGTAACCGGCGCGGACGGGCTTGATGAAATATCCATATCCGGTGAAACTCATGTGGCGGAATATAAGGATGGAAAGATAAGTGAATTCACCGTCACGCCGGAAGATGCGGGCTTAACCCGTGCATCCATAGATGAAATTAAAGGCGGGGATGCTGAATATAACGCGGGCGCAATTTTACGACTGCTTGATGGCGAAAAAAGTGCTTATCGTGACATTGTACTGCTTAATACGGCGGCAGCGCTTATTGTTGGTGGGAAAGCCGCCGACTTGAAAGAAGGTGTTGATATAGCAGCAAAAGCCATTGATAGCGGCCTTGCGAAAACTAAACTTGAAGCATGGATAGAGCTTTCCAACGAAGAACCTCCGAAACCTGAAGAAGACGGTGATGAGTGATATCTTAACGAAAATTGCGGCTACAACCCGTGAATATGTAGCACAGTGTAAGGCTGAACGCCCTTTAAGTGATATTGAAGCAGCAGCAAATAAAGCGTCTCCTTTACGCGGATTTCATGAAAACCTGAAAAATGCCGAACGTGAAGGAAAATTCGGCCTTATTGCCGAAATTAAAAAAGCAAGCCCGTCCAAAGGACTTATTCGGGAAGACTTTGACCCTCCTTCTCTTGCCCAGGATTATCAGGCTGGTGGCG
>JAUILB010000353.1 GCA_030432815.1 Alphaproteobacteria bacterium
TGCCATTGCTTCAAACGGTGATTTTGAATCCGTATCCCAGGTCGCGCAATTATTGAAAAAAACGATTGTCTGTTCTTTGGCCAGGGCGTCCCACAAGGACATTGATCGGGCGGCTGAGGCCCTGAAAAAAGCCGTGCGCCCCCGTATTCATACCTTTATTTCCACCAGTCCGCTGCATATGGAACATAAGCTGCAAATGTCGCCGGAAACTGTGCTTGGTAAAATTGAAGAAAGCGTATCACACGCAAGAAATCTTTGTGATGATGTTGAATGGTCATGTGAAGATGGCACCCGTACAGATGAAGATTTTCTGTATAAATCAATTGAAACAGCCATTAAGGCGGGAGCTTCAACGATAAATGTTCCGGACACCGTAGGGTATACAACGCCAGCGGAGTATACGGAAATGATGCGTAAAATTATTGAAAATGTTCCAAATTCCGACAAGGCGATCTTTTCTACTCATTGTCATAATGATTTGGGGCTTGCGGTGGCAAATTCAATTGCCGCCGTTGTCGGCGGGGCACGCCAGATTGAATGTACTATCAATGGTATCGGTGAAAGAGCCGGTAATGCGGCACTGGAAGAAGTTGTTATGGCCTTTAGAACCCGCCATGACATACTTCCCTATACTACAGGCATTGTGACAGAAAATATCACTAAAACATCGCATTTGGTTTCATCGGTAACGGGCCTTAATGTTCAGCATAACAAAGCGATTGTCGGTGCTAATGCATTTGCTCATGAAAGTGGTATTCATCAGGACGGCATGCTTAAGAATGCTGAAACCTATGAAATTATGACCCCTGAATCTGTTGGGCTTGGAAAATCGACCCTTGTTATGGGTAAACATTCCGGACGTCATGCTTTCAGTGAAAAACTTAAAGAACTTGGCTATGAACTTGGCAACAATGAATTTTTAAGCGCATTTGAACAGTTCAAAGATCTCGCCGATGCCAAAAAAGTTGTTTATGACGAAGATATTATTTCCATCGTTGATGATGGTATGCGCGATGCTGATGGAATGCGGATCACAAACTGGAAATTTGTGTGTGATAAGGATGTGCCGAATAGTGCTACTTTTGAAATAGCTGTTGATGGTGATGTCAGGGAAGTTCATAGTGAAGGAAACGGTCCTGTAGATGCAGCATTTCTGGCTCTTGGTAGTTTGATTGACGGAGAACCTGATTTGGAACTTTATCAGGTGCATGCGGTAACAAAAGGTACTGATGCCCAGGCTGAAGTGACAGTGCGGTTATCCGAAGACGGTAAAACAGTCAACGGACATGCGGCGCATACGGATACGCTTGTCGCATCCGCAAAAGCATACTTAAATGCGCTAAACAAGCTTATTGTCAAACGTGAGAAAAATAAGCCGGAGGAAATGACGGCTTAAGAATATTTTTATGGGCAATGGTCAATATTTATGATCATTGCCCTAAATTTGCCCTGATGTAGGAGCAAAAGCACGTTATATTATCTTTATTTACCTGATTCTGATAAATTATTTGCAATAATAATACTATGTTAATACAAACATATTATAAGTTTGCGTAATGAAAAATAACAATTAAACCGCAAACGCGCGGCAAAGGCAAAATTCAAATGTTTGAAAAAATTCTTGGCATGTTTTCATCGGATATGGCGATCGATCTGGGAACAGCAAATACACTTGTTTATGTAAAAGGTCGCGGTATAGTTTTAAATGAACCGTCAGTGGTGGCACTTAAGACGTCGGGTGGCGTAAAGGAAGTGCTGGCGGTTGGCGAAGCTGCAAAAATGATGCTTGGCCGTACACCGGGTGATATTGAAGCCATCCGCCCGTTGCGCGATGGTGTGATTGCCGATTTTGAAGTCGCGGAAGCGATGATTAAGGATTTTATTCGTAAAGTTCATAACCGTAGCATGCTTGCCAGTCCTCAAATTGTTATTTGTGTGCCTTCCGGCTCGACACCAGTGGAAAGAAAAGCGATCCGTGACAGTGCGCTTGAAGCAGGTGCAAGACGGGTGTTTTTGATTGAGGAACCTATGGCCGCTGCGATTGGTGCAGGTCTTCCGGTAACGGAACCAACAGGATCAATGATTGTTGATATAGGGGGTGGTACCAGTGAAGTGGCCGTTTTATCCCTTGGCGGTATTGTTTATTCTTCTTCGGTTCGTGTTGGTGGCGATAAGATGGATGAAGCGATTATCGCTTACATCCGCCGCAATCATAACCTGCTGATCGGTGAAGCAAGTTCGGAACGTATCAAAAAGGAGATTGGAACCGCAGCAGCGCCCGAAGATGGTGTCGGACAGACAATGCAAATTAAAGGCCGGGATTTAATGAACGGTGTACCTAAAGAAATTGTTATCGATCAGCTTCAGATATCAGAAGCACTTGCAGAACCGTTGAGTGCGATTATTGAAGGTGTGAAATTTGCTCTTGAACAAACACCGCCGGAACTAGCCGCGGATATTGTCGATAAAGGAATTGTACTAACCGGTGGCGGTGCGCTTTTGCGCGACTTTGATAAGGTGCTTAGAAAAGCGACAGGTCTTTCAGTGATTATTGCTGAAGAGCCGCTAACCTGTGTTGCGTTAGGAACAGGCCGTTCGCTTGAAAGTGAAATTTTAAAGCATGTATTAAGCGATTCCTATTAATTACATACAGGACGATCAAGGAATTTACGAAAGAGGCGAAAAATGAAGGGGTTTGGACAGCGATTTACTGCCTTCTTCTACATTTTTGCATCGATCGTGCTGCTTATTTTTGGCCGGAGTCAGACCAGCCTGATTGATCAGGTGCGTGCGCAGGTTTTTGCAACTTTTATTCCGGTGATAACGGTCGTTGATATCCCACGGGAGGCAAGTTCAAGCCTTTCCGACTGGATTAGAAACATTGCGGTTGTCTATTCTGACAATGAATTTTT
>JAUILB010000029.1 GCA_030432815.1 Alphaproteobacteria bacterium
AGGTTTTCAATGGAACAGATGATGATGCAGTTGTCCGCTTTGTCGCGTACAACTTCCATTTCATATTCCTTCCACCCAATCAGACTTTCATCGATCAGAATCTGCCCGACAGGTGAAGCATCGATACCGCTTTTGACAATGGCTTCGTATTCTTTGCGGTTGTATGCGACACCCCCACCAGTTCCACCCATTGTAAAGCCAGGGCGGATTATGGCTGGCAGCCCAACCTGGTCCAGTCTCTCGATCGCTTCTCTTATGCCAGCGGCTCTATCATACCCTATGATTTTGCCATCATCGTTCCTAATAGCTGGGGACGATACAATTATCGCTCGTGGGTTTTCAATCCCGATGCGGTCCATTGTATCCCTGAACAGTTCCCTGTCTTCAGCCATGTTAATGGCATCTACTTTGGCACCGATCAGTTCTACGTTATATTTTTCAAGTAATCCCTGACGCTCAAGCTCAAGCGCAGTATTTAAACCTGTTTGTCCCCCCATTGTGGGAAGGATTGCATCTGGTTTTTCCTTGATGATTATTTTTTCAACCATTTCCGGTGTAATCGGCTCGACATAGGTAGCATCTGCCAAATCCGGATCAGTCATAATTGTTGCCGGGTTACTGTTTACCAAGATAACCCTGTAACCTTCTTCCCTAAGTGCTTTACAGGCTTGGGTCCCCGAATAATCAAATTCACAGGCCTGGCCAATGATAATGGGGCCAGCGCCAATGATAAGTATTGAATTTATGTCTGTACGTTTAGGCATGTTTTAATATTAAATCCATAAAGCGGTCAAAAAGGTAATGGCTGTCTTGTGGGCCTGGGCTGGCTTCGGGGTGGTGTTGTACTGAGAATACAGGTTTACCGATAAGTTCTATGCCACAACAGGTCTGATCAAACAGAGATATGTGACTTAGTTTCACGCCCTCGGGCAATGTATCCTTATCCACCATGAACCCGTGGTTCATGGACGTAATTTCAACCTTGTTGGTATTATAGTCCATTACCGGATGGTTTGCCCCACGATGTCCCTGATGCATTTTAGATGTTTTTGCACCGACGGCCAGTGCCAGCATTTGATGACCCAGGCAAATACCAAAAATTGGAATATCGGTTTTGAGTAGCTCCTGTATGACGGGAATGGCGTATTCGCCTGTCGCTGCAGGATCTCCTGGCCCGTTTGAAAGAAAAATACCATCAGGTTTATAAGCAAGAATTTGTTCTGCTGTAGCATCAGCAGGTACAACGGTGACTTTCGCACCAACAGAAGACAGACATCTAAGGATGTTTCTTTTAATACCGTAATCAACAGCAACCACATGTGCCTTGGGGTTTTCAAGTGTCTTGTACCCATCTTCCAATGTCCAACGAACCTGATCCCATTTATATGTTTGTTTGCAACTTACTTCGATCGCGAGATCCATTCCTTCTAGGCCGGGCCATTCCTGCGCCTGCTTAATTAAAGCTGGAATGTCAAATGAACCTTCCGGATTAAAACAAATGACGCCATTTGGGGCGCCATTTTGTCTGATGTATCGGGTGAGTTTTCTGGTATCAATACCTGAAATACCGGTCAGGTTTTGGCTAATACACCAATCATTTAGATGACCGGTAGCTCTGAAATTCGAAGGTGCCGTTATATTTTGCCTGACAACAAGGCCGCGTGCTGCAGACTGATTTGTTTCATTATCATCAGCATTTGTGCCGACATTTCCGATATGAGGGAAGGTGAAATTAATTATCTGTCCTGCGTATGATGGATCAGTCAGGATTTCCTGATACCCGGTCATTGATGTATTAAAACAAACTTCGCCAACAGTTGTGCCTGTCTTTCCCAAGCCGTAGCCCCAAAAAATGGATCCATCTGCCAACACCAATACGGCTGTAATTTTATTGTGGGGTGGCGTTTGATCGGTATGGGTATCTGGCATTAATATCTGGCTTTATCTTTATATATTAAACTAAGGCTGATTTCATTAGGTTCAGAAATGCTAAAAGCTAGACTGAACTTAAATTGACCGGACCATAATAAATACCTTTCTAGCAGTCAAGTGAATATCGGGTGAATTTGCTATAAAAATTATTGTTTAAAATCAATTACTTACAATAATATTTGCAGTTGCATTGTTTGTTAAATTCAGGTAGAGTCATCTTTTCCTAAAATGAAAAGCCGACGGACCCTGATATGTCAATGTCGGCGTTTTTGTAAAATAAGGATATATAACAGTATGTTGCGCGACAAATTTAACACAGCGATGAAAGAGGCAATGCGATCAAAAGACCGACGCCGGCTTTCGACCATACGGTTAATCATGGCAGCGGTGAAAGACAGGGATATCTCAGTACGTACCGAATCAGATAGTAAAGTTGGCGATCCCGAGATTATTGAAATCCTTTCCAAGATGGTGAAACAAAGAAATGACAGTATAAAAGCATATGAAGATGCTGGACGTACAGAGCTCGCAAAGCAGGAGAGTGATGAGATCGAAATTATACAGGAATTTCTGCCACGCCAATTTGATGATAATGAAATAGAGGCGGCGGTTAAAAAAGTTATTGAACAAACCTCAGCTTCCGGACTTAAGGATATCGGAAAAATTATGTCCGCTTTAAAGGCTGAGTATGCCGGTCAGATGGATTTCGCAAAGGCCAGCGCGATGGCAAAGAGCCTTCTTTCCTAATCCGGGATTGTTTTGATTCCAGTTCTATCCTAAAGTTTTCGATCATTGTTTTTTTGGTATTAAAGGTTCACCAATGACATTTACACCAGACTTTCTGGATGAAATCAGAAATCGGCTACCGGTCAGTGAAGTAGTTGGTCGTAAAGTCCGCCTTACCCGCAAAGGCCGCGAGCATACGGGTCTTTGCCCTTTTCATAATGAAAAAACACCTTCTTTTACTGTAAATGATGATAAAGCTTTTTATCATTGTTTTGGGTGTGGTGCTCACGGTGATGTAATCAATTTTGTATTGGAAACGGAAGGTTTATCTTTTCCGGAAACAATTGAAAGGCTGGCCAGTCAGGCTGGTCTTCAGATGCCCGAATTTTCGCCTGGAGACAGGCAGAAATCAAAAGTTAAAAAAACACTTTTTGATTTGATGGAAACGGTAACACATTGGTTTGAAAGCCAGCTTGCGGCGCAGGTAGGCAGTGAAGCCAGAAATTATATCCAAAGACGTGGGCTCAGCGCGGCAACAACAAGACAATTTCGACTTGGATTTGCACCAAACAGTAAAATGGCACTTAAAGACGCAATGCTCGCGCGGGAAGAATTTTCAGAAGACATGTTGATCGAAGCAGGCATGCTTATTAAACCCGATGATGGTGGTGAAAGTTATGACCGGTTTCGTAATCGTATAATGTTTCCTATAACAGATCGTCAGGGTCGTGTCGTTGCATTTGGGGGTCGTGCACTATCAGCGCAGGCCAAAGCAAAATATTTAAACTCACCGGAAACGCCACTTTTTCACAAGGGGCGTCTACTATATAATTTAAGCGGTGCGCGGAAAGCAGCGTTTGAAAAAGGCAGACTGATCATTGCCGAAGGTTATATGGATGTAATTGCGCTTTCGCAGGCGGGCTTTCCTGAATCTGTAGCCCCCCTTGGGACGGCTGTTACAGAAGATCAAATTCGTGAAATGTGGCGTCTGGCACCAGAACCGTTTCTGTGTTTTGATGGGGACAAGGCAGGTAAGCGCGCCGCAATCCGCGTTGTGGAACGCTCACTTGGGTTGCTAAAACCAGGTCATTCTCTGAAATTTGTGTATTTACCTGACGGTGAAGACCCGGACAGTTTTGTAGCCGGTCATGGGCAACGGGCATTTGAAACCCTGCTTGCGCGCGGCGTTCCCCTTGCAACTGTACTATGGGAGGAACTAACTAATGATTCTGATTTTGATACACCCGAACAACGTGCAGGGCTGGAACAAAAAATTGCAAGAACACTAACCGAAATTAAAGATCAAAAAATTCGCCTTTATTATGAAAGTGATTTTCAAAAACGATTAAAAAATTTGTTTGGAGATGAATTTGTACCGGATATTAACTTAAGGGAACAAAATAAAGCGTTCGGAAATCGTGAGAATCAGTCTGGCAGGAACGCAA
Organism: Alphaproteobacteria bacterium; assembly: GCA_030432815.1. GTDB lineage: Bacteria > Pseudomonadota > Alphaproteobacteria > Sphingomonadales > Emcibacteraceae > Pseudemcibacter. The sequence continues at coordinate 4,104 of JAUILB010000029.1, forward strand.
AAAATACTTATAGAAAGCGGCCTTACAACGTAAATGAGCAAGAAAAATCAATAGGCAACCTTAATAATACCGAGATCGGAAAGAATGCATATTTATCCGTAAAAGACAGGGAAAGGCTTATTATTCTGACAGTTTTAGAGCATCCGTGGCTTTTGGAACGCCACGAAGAGTTGTTTGCCACACTAGAATTCGAATCACTTGAGCTTGACAAGACCCGCAATGAAATAATACGTATAGCAAGTCGCGACTCAGACCTTGAAAAAGAAACCCTGAGACACCAACTATTTGAAAATGGTTTGGGCCAGGTGGTTGATACCATATCCAGGCAAGGCGTGTTGACAGCCCAGAAATTTATTGGGCGAAACTCTTCTGCGGAAGAAACGGAAGAAACTTGGTTGCATTCGATTGAACTTTTCCATTTGGAAAAGATTGAAAAGGACATCGCAATATTAGGTTCTAAAGATTTGAACGAAGAGGAATTTGCGCGCTTGCAAGCCCTGTTGGAAGAACAGTTAGCAAGCAATAAAAAAATTAGCGATATTTTGGGTAAGGATACCTGAGATAAGTTGAGCATTGCTTTAAAGAATATTTGAGGTTTATAAATGGCGGAAAAAGCCACTAAGTCTGATAAAAATACAGATGCAGTAGATTCACCTGTAGTAAATAGCCAAAATGCTGTGAAAAAGATGATCGCCGAAGCAAAAAAGCGCGGCTACATTACCTATGATGCATTAAACGAAGCTCTGCCACAGGACCAAATGTCATCCGAACAAATCGAAGATGTAATGACAATGCTTTCCGAAATGGGCATTAATGTCATCGATAATGCAGATGCAGATGCCGATGCAGATGCGGAAACGGATGAAGCTGCAAGTACCAAAGATGACAGCGATGATGAGCCGGAAGAACTGGCCCCTGCAGAAAAAACACCTGCTGATCGTACAGATGATCCCGTTAGAATGTACCTACGGGAAATGGGAAGTGTTGAACTCCTTTCACGTGAAGGTGAAATAGCCATTGCCAAAAGGATCGAGGCAGGCAGAGAAACAATGATTTCCGGCCTTTGTGACAGCCCGCTTACTTTTAATGCGCTTGCTGCCTGGGGTGAGATGCTTGAAGAAGAAGAAATTCTCCTTCGGGATATCATAGATCTTGATGCCATGTATGGTAATGATCCGACACAGGAAGATGAAGAGACATCATCAGAAAATGTAGCGGAAAAAACACCTTCGCAAGAAAAGAAGGAAGAAATAAAAGAAGAAGAAAACATTCTAGATGAAGATGAGGATGATGAATTAGGCGAAAATGACGAAAATGACGAAGATGATGATGACGAAGATGATGACGATGATGGTGCTACTATGTCACTTGCCACGATGGAAGAAGCACTTCAACCGCGTGTTATGGAAATCTTTGCCGAAATTCGTAAAATTCACAAAAAATTCTCCAAGCTTCAGGACTTAAGGCACGAGTCAAATATCGGCAATGTCGAACTATCCCCGGCGCAGGAAAAAAGATATCGCAAATTAAGTGATGAATTGATTGAGCTGGTCAATAATTTACGCCTTAACAACAGCAGAATTGAAGCCCTTCTTGAGCAGCTTTATCATTCCAGTAAACGTCTGATGGGTCTGGAAGGGAAGATGCTTCGTCTCGCGGAGCGTTATAAAGTCAATCGCAAATCCTATCTTGATAATTATTGGGGACGTGAGCTTGAGCCTGGTTGGGTAAAAGCTATGGCCAAGGAAAAAGGAAAAGGATGGGAGAGTTTCATTAAAAATGAAGCTGAAATTATCCAGAATATGCGCGATCAGGTGGGTGAAATAGCCAAAGAGGTCGGCCTTAACATTTCCGAGTTTCGTGTCATTGTAAACAAGGTACAAAAAGGCGAAAAAGAAGCCCGCATCGCCAAGAAAGAAATGGTGGAAGCGAATCTGCGTCTCGTGATTTCGATCGCCAAAAAATATACCAATCGTGGCCTTCAATTTCTTGACCTTATTCAGGAAGGAAATATCGGCCTGATGAAGGCGGTGGATAAATTTGAATATCGTCGGGGGTATAAATTTTCAACCTATGCCACATGGTGGATCAGGCAGGCGATTACACGTTCCATAGCGGATCAGGCACGCACTATCCGTATTCCGGTTCATATGATCGAAACAATTAACAAGCTGGTTCGGACCGGGCGTCAGATGATGCATGAAATTGGCCGTGAGGCCACACCTGAAGAGCTGGCAGCGCGCCTTTCAATGCCACTTGAAAAAGTGCGTAAAGTGATGAAAATAGCCAAGGAACCAATATCACTTGAAACACCGATCGGTGACGAAGAAGACAGTCATCTTGGTGATTTCATAGAAGATAAAAATGCTATTCTTCCTGTTGACAGTGCGATCCAGACAAACCTTCGTGATACGACAACACGTGTTCTTGCGTCCCTTACACCACGTGAAGAACGTGTTCTGCGTATGCGTTTTGGTATTGGCATGAACACGGATCACACACTTGAAGAAGTAGGGCAGCAATTTTCTGTGACAAGGGAACGTATCCGTCAGATTGAAGCAAAAGCGCTGCGGAAACTTAAACATCCCAGTCGGTCAAGAAAGCTCAGGAGTTTTCTTGATAAATAAAATATTTGAGCCCGGATTCTCATGCGGGCTCAAAAAAAATCGTGAAAGCGAATTTCCCCCTATCCATTTAATTTATAATCTGCTACTTAGCAGTTCTGAAATCTCAGGGGGGGCCTGTAGCTCAGTTGGTTAGAGCAAACCGCTCATAACGGTTCGGTCGTAGGTTCGAGTCCTACCAGGCCCACCACTCCCTCCATAGTTTTATCACCAATTTTAATGTATCTAATGAAAACCGCAGGACTCTGCGGAAGTTCAACAATAGTCGTTTTTCTCTGTGTGATCGGGATGGCAACAGTTTATTTTTCGTTGGCCCCGATATAAGATGCGCCTATTGTGAACAAAAAGATGCTTTAAACTAAATTTAGTGAGAAATAAATGAACAAAAATATTCGTGTTGAGACAGATTCTTTTGGGCCCCTTGAAGTGCCAAATGACAAATATTATGGTGCTCAAACTGCGAGATCATTGATGAATTTCCCGATTGGTGATGAAGTTATGCCACGCCCCATAGTCCACGCACTTGGTGTTATTAAGCAAGCTGCCGTACGTGTAAATCGAGCATATGGTAATCTGGATGATAAAGTGGCTGATGCCATAGATCTGGCGGCCGGTGAAGTTGCGGCCGGCGTGCTTGATGATCATTTTCCGTTGGTTGTTTGGCAAACGGGATCCGGAACGCAGTCTAATATGAATGCAAACGAAGTTATAGCGAACCGTGCCATTGAAATTCTGGGTGGTGAGATCGGTAGCAAGGATCCGGTTCATCCTAATGATCATTGCAATATGGGCCAGTCCTCCAATGATACTTTCCCGACCGCTATGCATATCGCAGCTGCGCGGGCGATTAAGCAGAACCTTATTCCGTCCCTCGAACATCTAAAAAAAACACTGGATGACAAGGTTGAGGCTTGGTCTGGAATTGTCAAAATCGGGCGGACCCATACGCAGGATGCGACCCCATTGACGCTGGGGCAGGAATTCAGCGGGTATGCCGCCCAGCTGGAGAAGGGTATAATGCGGGTGACAGAAGCATTGAACGGTCTTTATGAGCTTGCCCAGGGTGGTACGGCCGTAGGCACGGGTCTCAATACCAAAATAGGTTTCGACCGCGATTTTGCTGCTACTGTTGCTGAAATCACCGGTTTGCCTTTTCGGGCGGCACCGAATAAATTTGAAGCTCTGGCGGCAAATGATGCATATGTTTATGCCCATGGAGCCATTAACACTGTGGCAGTGTCCCTTTTTAAAATTGCTAATGATATACGTTTTCTTGGCTCTGGTCCACGTTCGGGCCTTGGTGAGCTTTCCTTGCCTGAAAATGAACCTGGCTCATCAATTATGCCGGGCAAGGTAAATCCGACGCAGTGCGAAGCGATGACAATGGTCTGTACCCGTGTTCACGGTAACCATGCCACCATTTCCTTTGCTGGTAGTCAGGGACATTTTGAGCTTAATGTCTATAAACCTGTTATGGCAGATGCCATGCTGCAATCAATCAGGCTGCTCTCGGATGCTGCCGTCAGTTTTGCTGACCGATGCGTTTCAGGGATTACTGCCAATGAAGACAATATCAAGCTGTTAACGGAACGCTCCCTTATGCTTGTAACGGCGCTTGCGCCGGCGATCGGCTATGACAAGGCGACCGAAATTGCCAAAGCGGCTCATAAAAATGGAACCAGTCTTCGCGAGGAGGCCTTATCACTTGGTTACGTTACTGAAGAAGATTTTGATCGTTTGGTTCGCCCCGAACTGATGGTAGGACCGAGTACTTGAAAATGGGGTGGATATCAGGGATGCTTCTTTATCAGATGCCAAAACCAGGGTATAGAAGTTACAGCCGCTCTTCCTTCTCCTAAACTTGAAGTATCCTTATGACTGAAGAATTAATCTCAAGAAGCTAAATATTTAAATGTTCCCCTTACGTATAATGTGTGTGGAGAATTTTTATTTTTGATTTCGGCGAAAATATGCTTGCCTTTAACTCGCTTCGGCACTCTTTTGCAGTTTGCTGGGCCGTGCAAATAGAGTTAAGTACGGTGGATGTTGAAGAATTTAAAACCCGACTTATAAAAAGAAGCGCGCAGAAATAACAGACGAGCAATGTACGAATAGTTACGAGTATTACAAATGAGATTTAGTCCAACGGATGATGTCCTGCTCCCCCATGGCTCCCGCCTGTCGGGCTTTCTCCTTACCGCTTTTGAACAATACAAGAGTAGGAATACTTCGAATACCGAATTGCGCGCTTATGGATTGTTCACTTTCTGTGTTAAGTTTTGCAAACCGCACTTTTGGCTCAAGTTGGCGTGCGGCTTGCTCGAATGCCGGTACCATTATTTTGCAAGGACCACACCAGGGTGCCCAAAAATCAACTAATATTGGAATATCGTTGCGCATGATATGTTTCTTGAAATTATTAGAAGTCAATTCGATAGATTTGCCCGTAAATAGCGAACTATGACATTTACCACAATTTGGATCATCATTAAGCCGGATAGTAGGTATGCGGTTAATTGCATCGCAATTAGAGCACACGATATGTGTAAAGTTATTCAAAATAGCTTCTCCCTGTCAGGTATCAAGAAGGATCATTTTTCATTTTCACATCCTAATACATCTTCATATCCTAATACATCGAAAATATTTGTTCTGATGCTTTTCAGTTGTTGACTGACTGCTCCACCACTCACCCCTTAGTTTTATCATATGTTTTGGATATATAATTAGTACCGCAGAACTCTGTGGAAGATTAGCAGTTTGTTGCATGGTATGCTGGTGAAGAGACCGAAATTTTAGATAAAATTAAGCGAAAATAACGAAAATCTATACGGGCATATTTTTGTTGCCAAACTAAATATTTTGCCAATCCATAAATATTTTAACTGACCACTAACGACCCAATGCGGACACTGTCTGATAGACCAAGAGAAACGTTTCTATATGCAACTAATGTCTACAACTTTTTATTCTGATACCCCATTATAAATCAACTTATCTACGGGAAAACCATCAGATTTGGCTTTTTCCACCAACATGCTAAGTGTTTTATCAGGCAAGGTTCTTTCTCTGCTTAATATCCACAAATATTCCCGTTTCTTTTCCCCAACCATAACAAATCGATAAAATTCATCCAGTTCTATTATCCAGTAATCGCCTGCAAGGAAGGGTAATTTCATAAAACTTAAAGCAAACTGTACTTTAAGCTTAGAATTTCTTTCTGGATCAACTACCCAAGCGCGGCCTTTGGATACTTTAACTTTACCATCTGAAGATCCAAGACTGCATTTATTGATAACCTCTATATCCCCGTCGCTTCGTAGGTTGTAAGTGGCTTGACTATCAACACATCCCTTTTGAAACCAATGATCTATCCGTGCGATTTCAAACCAATCCCCAGTATATCTTTCCAAGTCCACTTGTTGAACAGTTTCAAGCTTCTCAAAATTTGAGCCTGTCGAAGTGCAACCTGATAATCCAAATACGGCTAAAATGGGTAACATTATCTTCATTTATAGTCCTTTTTACCATTACCTTGTGTCTTTTTACGTTACTTGGTAGCATTGGATTAGACTAATATGTAAAAAGTCTATTATTTATGTGTTTCGTGGTTATCCTGAGCATTTACTCAAATTATTGTAATGACGCATAATTGAAGTCGTGTTTTGACCGATTGGCCAAAACAATTTGATAATTCTGTATTCGATCTGAATTGCGCAAATATTTTAAATTGTATTTAGTGCAAAATAAGGTTCGCGCCAATCTTTGTACCAATTCAGAAACTCATGGCCGTTATCCGTTATTAGAACCGTATCTCGCGACCTGTAAAGTAATCCTTCATGTTCAATAATACCATCCAGTACCATTGTCATCTCTGCCTCAATAAGTGTTTCATCACCTGAAACTAAAAATGGGGCTTCTTTTGTTGAAACACCGACAGAGAAACCAAACCCGTGGTTTTTTAAAATAGAAAGATTTTGTGTCTGCGCTTTGTCGACAATGCGATGGTATACTTCACTAGCCGTTCTGCCAACAATCAATTCTTCACAAATAATTTTCCGCAATTGTACTAAATGGTTATAGGCTATTGTTTGGTCATCACTCATATAGTCAGCCATAATCCCGATCCTGGTTGCATTACTCCAATAACCTCGTTCATTGTTCATCGCGTCGGCAATAATGGTATCACCAATATCAGTAAAATCATTTGATGCAAACCCAAACATAGGCGCATAGGCCCAGATATTTTTAATGTTCTGGCCAATTACGCCCCGTGAACATGCGTTATAACCTTCAATTTCAATATCACGTTCTAAACTATGTATTCGCAAATTCTCAGAGATACTCATTGAGGATTTGGATCTATCTGCAATAAGATGGTGAAAATAGCCATTAATTGCGTGGTCTGTTTTTAAAGCGATTGAACGGATATGTGCGATTTCATTTTTCGTTTTCGTTGCTCGGGCGGCAGTAAAACTATCTTCAACTTCTATTCTTTCAGTACCACTTTCCGCTATTTGACCAGCTATCATCTTCGCCAGTTTAAGCGATACATTGTTATCATCACTACCTATTACTAAATTATGCGTTAGTTGGTCTTTTAAAATAGAATTAGCAGCAGCTAAAGGATCGTGGTCGATAGAGTAAGGCAGTAACTTTGCGTCAAATTTAGTTTGTTCTGCTAATGCTACCCAGCACTCTGGCAGGATTACTTTTGTAATTCCACGATTATTGAGCAAGGCAATCATCACTAAATCCGTATGGGCATGCGAACAAGGTATCTTTATGCCGGTGCTATATTGAATATTGTAAACATCAGACAAAATCATAGTGTCGATACCAAGCGTGTCGAATATACTTTCTATTTTTTTAGTTATTTCTTGTACAAGTGTGCTCATTATGTTGCCCTTATCCGTGACGTGCCGATGTTCCAAACATCGCATATAGTTGGTCATAAGTTTTATACCAAGTCAGAAGCTTTGGACCGCTGGCGGTTAATTGAAAGACATCACGGTCACAGATAAGTTCCTTATTTGGTCCATAGGTATAAACGCCAAGACAAATCACCATATTTTCTTGAAGTTTAGATTTATCATAGGGGGCAAGAAACGGACCTTCACGTTCAGATGTCCCCACACCATGACCAATTTCGATATCTTTCCAAAACGGAATGCCCATTTCCAAACTTTTCTGTTGCACTGTTGCGTATACATCGCTCGCTAAATTTCCAATTATGAGTGCATCACGTGCAGCATTTTTAAGTGTTTGGTTTTTCTTATAGGCTGAAATCGCTTGATTGTCAGGGTTACCCACATAGACTGTTCGTGAACCCGAAATCCAATATCCATGGTTATGCAATGAATATTCCAAGCGGACAAACTCACCTTCAGTAAAGGTTGCCCGCGGGGGGCAGAAGCCATAAAGAACACGACTGGTTTCACCTTTTAAAACGGAAATATTGCCCACGCCGGAGCCTCCAAATTCACCTGCATGAACCCGAAATCGCTCAGCGTATTCCCAAAGAGGGTAACTCAAAGTATCCAAAGCGGCTCCTTCGGTATGGTTTAACGCGCTCACAAATCCACGATCACCCATACGGCAGGCGATTTCAAGAAGTCTAACTTCCGCGTCCGTTTTGATACGTTTTAGAGCATTGAGTGTATCATCTAGACCAATATATTGGGTATTTTGTGATATTAGTTGTAATGCCTTTAACTGAACATTCGTCGTATAATTTTCATCAATGGCTACCTGTTCTCCCAGATATTTAGAAATTACGCTGGCCAATGATAATTCCGGTGTTTTTTCGCTCAAAGCATATACAACTACTTCACCGTCCCAATTTAACTGATCGGGAATATCTGCAAGTTCAGAGGTGCAAAATAAAACACGCTGTCCTGTTTTTATCGACATATAGTAGGCGACTTGATGAACAACTTTCTGATCTAAATAAGGAAAAACTAATCCGCAACTGAGATACGTAATATTACTGCTCCCAAAGACAAGAACATTATCATACCCTTCAGCCATCAGCCTGGTCATGATTTGTTTTTCTAAACTTTTTCGTTCGGCCGCTGAAAACGAAATATCATTCATTCTCGACATTTCAATATTTCCTTTAACGTTTATTACTTTTTAATCTTATAACAATTTCCCGAGAAATTCTTTTGTACGTGGATGGCTAGGGCTTTCAATAACCTGCTCAGATGGGCCATCTTCGATGATTTCACCGTCTACCAGCACAAGAACTCGCGACGAAGCTTGACGAATAAAATTTATTTCATGACTGACGACAATCATCGTCATTCCATCTTTGGCAAGCCCCATCATCACATCCAATACTTCGCGCACCATTTCCGGATCAAGTGCAGAGGTAGGTTCATCAAATAATAAAACCTTCGGCTGCATTGCAAGCGAACGGGCAATGGCTACGCGTTGCTGCTGTCCTCCTGAAAGTTGTTCAGGGTAATTTTCCGCCTTGTCACTCAACCCTACTCGCTCCAATAACTTAAGTGCTTTATTTTTTGCCTCATCTCTGCTTTGTTTCTTAACTTTCCTTGGTGCAAGCATAATATTCTCTAGTGCGGTAAGATGCGGAAATAGCCCAAAGTTTTGAAACACCATTCCCATATCACGTCGCACAGCGTTAATATCCGTGGAAGGATTTGTGATTTCCACACCTTCAAAAATTATTTGACCAGAAGTAGGTTCCTCAATGTGATTTAGACAGCGTATCAAAGTACTTTTCCCACTTCCGGACGGCCCTATAATCGAAACGACTTCTCCTTCATAAAAAGTATTTGAAATACCTTTTAAAACATGGAGATCACCAAAATTTTTTGTTAAATCAACAACACTTAATATTGCTTTGGATTGAGGGATATTATTTATCACTTTTTCAATCCTCTTCTTTTCTCAAGTTGCATTGTGATAACAGTAAGCGGGATAAGAATTATCAAGTACAAGAGCGTACTCATAACCAGTGGTGTGGGGTTTGCCTTCCAAGTTGATATAATCTGCGCAGCTTTTAGCAATTCGGTAATCGCGAGGATCGTACAAATAGCCGTATCTTTAATTATCCCGGTCCATTGATTGGCTAGAGACGGTAAAACAAGCCGAAACGCCTGAGGGATCAATATGTATATTAATGTTTGTAATCTGCTCATTCCAAGCGAACGTGCAGCTTCGGTCTGGGTTTTGCTAATAGCGAGAATGCCTGCTCTGAAAGCCTCCCCAATATAAGCGGCATGGATAAATACAATAACAATAACAGCAGAAGCAAAAGGTGAAAATGTGACATTCAAAAACGGTAATCCAAAATAAACGACGATAAGCGCCACTATAATTGGCGTTGCGCGGCAAAATTCCAGATAAGCTATAAGTAACGCATTCAGTAGTTTGTTATTACCAATCCTCATCAATGCCACTAGCAGGCCAAAAAATGTCGATAACACAATCGAAACTACCGCAATTTCCAGCGTGACCCATAATCCGGAAAAGAGCAGTGACCATTGCCCCTCCATAATTTCCATGTTGAAAAAAATTCTCGGTAAGTCTCTGATATTTAGCTCGTCCATAATTTATGAATTACTCCATTTGCGGCTACGCTTCTCAAGTCTGGATGAAAGTATAACAACTGGTAATATTATTAAAAAATAAAGAACGGAAACAAATATTAATGGCGTGACAGAACCAATCACTCCTTCCATTTGTCGTGCTCGGGCGATTAATTCCGGTACGCCTACTACATAAGCTATCGATGTCGTTTTCAATACATCGATAAGAACAGTTGTAAGCGGTGGAATGACAACCCGCATCGCTTGCGGCAGTATAACATGGTACATAGCTTGTATGCTGTTCATTCCCAATGACTTTGACGCTTCAATTTGTAACTTCTCAACCGAGTTAATACCTGAACGAAAAATTTCAGTCGTATACGCCCCGAAAAGTAATGATAATGACATAATAACTGAATTGGTTGATGGTAAATTTAACCCAACAAATGGCAATGCAAAATAAACCAAAACGACGAGCACCATCGCAGGTATTGATCTAAATAAAATGACATAAGCGGTTATTGTCACATCGAAGAACTTAATCTTATAACTTCTAAGAACGGCCAAACAGAGACCAATAAAGGTAGCGAAAAAACAACTGTAAATTGATATTTTCACAACTAGCAAGAGCGGAGAAATAAAAATATAGTATCGGCCCTCCATCTTTTCGAAATTGAGGAACTGTTCACGAAAAAGGGACCAGTCGGCCCCAGAAAAGAACGCTAGATATACCAAAAACAACAATATACAGATACCAGTAATCAGGGTTGATGAATATTTGTGTAGCCATTTGCGACTTGATGCTCTCATTACTGCTTTTTCTCCTGATCATAGAGGATGTATGCGGAATTGTTTTTGTCAGGATAAACGCCATGATACTTAAAATAAATTTCTCCAATTGTGCCATCTTGTTTCATCTCACGTATAGCTTGGGTGACATCATCTCTCAGAGGTGATCCCTTACGAAAGGCGAAGCCGACATTATAAAATTCACCCAGAGTGGTCCCTCTCTTTAAACGCGATTTGTGGCTTTCTATATACCAGTCAATGATGCTCAAATCCGAGACACCACCATCAAGTCGCCCTGTCTGAACGTCCAGAAAAACATCCGGAGTTCCATTATAGGACTGTATCCTGTATGGACCGTAACGGTTCATATTTTCTCTAAGCCAGACTTCCGCTCCAGAGCCAATATCGACACCAAATGTCTTGTTTTTAAGGTCCTCGAGTGATTTAATTGAAGAATTAACACTCACTAGCACACCCATCCCGGTATCAAAATGAGGTTCGGAAAAGTCCATCATTTCTAACCTGTCTTCATTAATGAAAATATTTGATGCAGCGACATCCCATTTCTGGGCAAGAAGGCCGGTAAAAAGACCTGCCCAGGCCACATCATAATAAACAATTTCCTTACCGATACGTTTGGCTATCTCGTTGAGAATATCCGGCTCATAACCTGTTAATGGTTGATTGGGATCGGAATTTACATAATAGGATCGGGGCGGTGTCGTTATCACCAAACCCACATGCAAGCGATCATCATCTTTACCTGCTTTCGCCTGATCTTCAGATACAACAGTTTGTGCCCATGATGC
>JAUILB010000354.1 GCA_030432815.1 Alphaproteobacteria bacterium
TTGGTGCGGATGCAAAACGTATTGAGATCGTTGGAACATTCGTCCAAAAACTGTCGGATGCGATCGAAGTTGGTATTGGTAACCTTGTGGATGCCGATCTGGCTCGTGAAAGTGCGAAGTTACAATCGTTGCAGGTGAAACAGCAATTGGGCTTACAAGCCCTATCGATTGCGAACCAGGCACCTGGAACAGTGTTGTCACTATTCAGGTAAGATATATTTGGTGGGGATTTTTACTAAATCTCCACCAAACCCTAATTTGATGTTAAGTCTAACTTAAGATAAGATTGGAAAAAGAGGTAATTATGGTTGATGGAATATACACATATGGTGCGGGGACGTCCGTAGCTGGTGTTGTTCAGGAAGCGGCTACCCCTCCAAAAAGAGTAGGTGGCGCGGCCACTGATAATGCAGCTAGTCAAGAAGAGACTAAAGCGGTACAGGCCGAAACCATAAATAAACTACTTAGGAAAGAAACTGGCTCTAATGCTGATTTTGTAAGTCAGGCTGAAGCCATACTTAACAAAGCTCTTTCCTTACAATCTGCGAACATAAAGTTGAGTATAGATGTTGATGATGGATCCGGCCTTTTTGTTTATAAGGGGATAGATAAACAATCAGGCGAAGTTGTATCCCAATTTCCTGCTGAAGAGATATTGGCTATTATTGCCTCATATCGCGAAAAAGAGGGTATCGTTGTCGACGAAAAAGTCTGATCGTCAGAATGAACACTATAATTTTCAAAAAGCCTGTATGATAATCATACGGGCTTTTTATTAAGTAAATGCTGGGAAATAGAAAGTTCTAGTTAATTTCGAACCGTTAAAATATGGTAGATCGCTGATGTTCCCCTCGTAAGGCCACATACTACAAAATAAGGTACAGCCTTAAATTTTCCCTTTAAAATTGATTTGAAACTCCTGACGATAGGATAATTAACAAACAAATGAAACAGCATGGAAAAAGCGCGGTTTTTATGCTTTCGACAAAATTCAGCATCCCCTTTTCCGTACCAGAAAAACTTTTTTACATAGTCCGTAAGGGAAGCATGATGTTCCTGCAGAACATATGTATTACCAGTGCCATAGGTATATTCGGGTAATAATGAAAGGCGGTAAAAGAAATCTGCATCGTCCTTGTTTTTTGTTCCTTCTGCATCAAATCTGTGTTTTTCAAAAAGGCTTTTTCTATACATGGCTGGTGCGGTGCCGATCATTTTTTTGGGCCCAGCATGATTAAGAAAAATATCAAAAGCCTGGTTTTCCGCTGACGTCCAAAAACTGTTTTCTTCGATTCCCAGTTTTGATTGCACAACATCAAATCCAAAATCATCAAGATCTTTTTTAAGGCCTAAAAGCGTATCCGGTTGAATGCGGTGGTCGGCATCAATCATTGCAATATAATCACAACTGGTTGCATCAATGCCCACTTGCCTGTCCGCGGTAAGGCTACCTGCCATTGAAACGATAACATTATCTGTATATTTCCGGGCTATTTCGGCTGTACGGTCACTGGAATTCCCGTCTACCACGACGATCTCCTGCGGATCAGCATTTGTTATTGAAATAAGCGCCTTTTCAATACGGCTTTCTTCATTACGGGCGCAAACGACGACTGATATGTTATTGTTGCTCACTGGAATTTTATCCTTTTTGAAGTTCTGTGGAAGCGCCAATTTCATTTAGATCTGCTTCCAGCATTTCACGGATAAGGTCTTCCAGTGTGTGTTCAAGTTTCCAGCCGAGTTCAGCATGTGCACGACTGGCATCACCACGCAGATTATCCACTTCTGTTGGCCTAAAATATACCGGGTCAACAGAAACAAGGGGTTCCCCGGTATTTCTGTCATATCCGATTTCGTCGATTCCTTTACCTTGCCAGTCAATTTCAATGCCTACCAACTTGAATGCAGTTTCGGTAAACTCGCGGACACTAATGGCCTTTCCGGTGGCAAGCACATAATCCTTTGCGTCGTCCTGCTGAAGCATACGCCACATTCCTTCAACATAATCCTTCGCATGCCCCCAGTCACGAAGGGCGTTCAGGTTGCCGAGTGTCAGATGTTTTTGTTTGCCTGCAAAGATGCGTGCAACTGCGCGGGTGATTTTACGGGTTACAAATGCTTCACCGCGAATTGCACTTTCATGATTAAACAAAATGCCGTTACAGGCATAAATTCCATAAGCTTCACGGAAATTCACGACCGTCCAATAGGCATATAATTTTGCTGTTGCATAAGGGCTACAGGGCCTAAAAGGTGTATCTTCATTTTGTGGCGGCGCCGAGCGGCCATAAAGCTCAGATGTGGATGCCTGATAGAACCTTGTTTTTTTCTGTAGATTTAAAATACGAATTGCTTCAAGAAGTCTAAGGGTTCCTAGCGCATCAACATCAGCGGTATATTCAGGGCAATCAAAACTGATGTGTACATGGCTTTGCGCCGCCAGATTATAGATTTCATCAGGCTGATTTTCCTGTAACAATCTAATAAGATTAGTGGAATCCGACATATCCCCGTAATGAAGATGAAACCGATCACTGCCGGGGTAGTTGGGTTCCAGCATATGATCTATGCGTTTGGTATTATAGAATGATGCTCTTCTTCTTACGCCATGAACAACATAGCCTTTTTCAAGCAACAGTTGGGCCAGATAGGTGCCATCTTGCCCGGTTATACCTGTTATCAATGCTACTTTTGTCATTCATACCTCATTTCATATTTTTCTAAAAACTACAAAAGCACAACCATGTGCATGTGGCTGTAATTCGCTGCTTTTTTCTCTAAGGTCTGAGGAGCTATCCTGTTGTTGCCAATAGCCATTATCATTTAGACCATAAAAACTTTCCTGAACAATTTCAAAACCGGGTTGTGATACAAGATCCTGCCAACTATCAGTTTCATATTCCCA
>JAUILB010000030.1 GCA_030432815.1 Alphaproteobacteria bacterium
TGATAAAAAGTATTTTCATATATTTATTTCTGTTTTTAAATATTCAGAAAACGTAACTTCAAGTACTTGTGCTTTAACTAATTTATTAAACTCCGGCGCATATTTATAGCTGGCAATCCTTATATCAGTGTGGCCGGAGAAAATTAATTCTATTGGCCCAGCTTTAATAAAACCGTTATCCTCTTCAACAAATATTTCCGGGTGGAAATGAAACCTGGCGACGGCATTCGCGGATTGACTGACAGTATCTTCAATATATATCGATTGATCATTAAAGGTGAACTTTCGTTCATGGTGATTGTCACGCTTAGTATATCCCATATATTTAGCGATAACCAAATTTTCGCTAACTTTTCTTTTTATAATTTTTGCTCTTCTGGCGACGCGAAATGCGCCCCAAATTTCGCTTTGTTCATTGTATCCGGTTTGGACGGTGTTATGGGATTTCGTACTCCTTTCCAGATGCCTGCGGTCGCAAACCTGATACGTGCTCGTTCCGGTATCCACAATAACCGGCTTACCGGAGACTGTCATTTCGAAGTTAAGCATATCGCAGTGAGAGTGTCCAGCAATGTAGTCAGGCCCTATTTGCCCCGCATCCCCGAAAAACGAGTAATGTTCATTTCTGAACCTAAAATATCCGCTTTCCGGCAAATCAGTTAATCCACCCTTCAATTCTTCAATAGGTTCAAGATTACAGACTTCGTAAAGTGACAGAATTTGATCCAGTGTCGGTGTAATCCCATACGCCGCATCATTAAATAGGGGCGGCAACCCATCCTCTCGCGTCATTACAATCAACCAGTTTACCGCTTTGTTGGCTTTATCTTTCCACAAATTAGGGACATTCTTTCCGCAAAACTGCATCAACTGAATAATGTCGAGCAAATCCTCTGTGAGCAACGCATGATAAGTTGTGCTTAATTCAAAATGACCACCATCATTCAGAAATTGCTCTGGAATTTGTTCGTACAGAATTTTTTTTCCTATTCGAAACCATTTTTCGGCTTCCTCACCCTCGAAAAATAATCCGGCAAAAATTAGTGCCTTGGCATTGGCAAATAGGTGATTTCCAAGCAAATGATATTCGAGTGTTTTTAATAGATACCTTACTTGGACAGCTAGACTTTTGATAGCCTCATCAGGCAAACAATTTTCAATTAAAGACCATTTGATCCAGTTTACTATTCTTAACGAAAGCGGGTAAGGCTCCCAGCCATTGCCTACACCAGGCGGATTTTCTCTAATCCATAAATTAACAAAATTATTTTTTAATTCCTGAGCCGTATCTTTATTTAAGAGTCCTTCAAAATAATGGAGATTATAAAGCCATAATTTTGGGTAACTTGGATCATTCCACCCGGTCGAAAAAGTCAATTGCCCTTCAACATTCAGAAAACTGAACTGGTTCTCATCCAATAGGGATTTTTGCTTTTCGATGAATATAAATGCGTCACCCGGGGCGGTGTTATGATTGGGTGCCGGTGAAAAATTAGCCTTTGGGGGGGAAAGATTCCGCAGCACGCGATTAATTAATTGCTCTGCCTTCAGGTAGCGGATCGTATTTATATAGAGAATTATTTTCGCAATCATTTTAATCCATCAACAATATGTCGTAGAAAAAGGAGTACCAGAGCAATGAAAAGAACTCTCCATTTAAATTATTGGCTCTTGTTATGTTTAGACAGTACTTTATCAACATAGGTTTCCAGCCGATGATTGATGATGAAATATTGTACACCATCATCTTCTTCCTGTGTTATTAACGGCACATCACCCCTCAGCAAATCTTTGCAACTTTCAACCAGAAAGGCCGGCATCTGACGTTCCATGCTATTTCTTAAGTCACCCAAAAAGGAAAACTTTCCGACTTCTACATACAGTTTCTTAATAATGTCCCCAGTGTCTACCCCTTTATCCATCAGGTGCGTCGTCAAACCAACATTGCCAAAATCACCCTTCAATAAAGGCCATTGCACCACATCCATACCACGATAGTGAGGAAGAATGCCCATATGGCAATTTATAACACCCCGTCCTGCCCGCTTAATAATATTTTCTCTTATCATTCCGCCACCGGTGAAGAGCACACAATCGGGCTTTTTCTTCTCGAGAAAGGCCTCCGCATCACTGCTATTAATGTCGGATGTTTGTATAAAATCAATATTCCGCATCCGGCAAAATTTAGGGACCGTAACAACGTCCATATCATTTTGCTTCATATAGGAAACAATATTATCGTCGGACGTGATCGGGTTTTCCGCACTTTTTAAAATCAGTTTCCGGAATATTTTACGCAACAATCTGTGACCATCACGTTTAAATTCCCGTGTCAATCGGTCTAAACTGAATAACTTAGATAGAATAACCCCTTCGACCTCAAAACCATTACGCTCCAGCAAATATAAAACAGATTGGGTGTATCTGCTATAGGGGCTCGGAGAAATTATAACTATTTTATTTCCCACGGCCAACTCCTATATAGCGCTCCGGATTTTCAATAATGCTTTCAATAAATTCTTCTATTCCTTCCATCTGCCATCTATTTGAAGGAGATTTAGACTTAATGATATCGTATGCATTAGACGCCGCGCTGTATAGCTTTATATCTTGCAAAAAATATGCATACGCCGACATAAAAAGAAGCATTCTTTCCAACGTCAATTGAGCATTTTCTTTTGTTCCAAATCGCCTGCAACTGATTTCCCACAGATTGGCTTTATTAATCTCGAAATAGCGACGAACTTTTTCCAGCCATTTTCGTTTCGGTAAGCTTTGTTCAGTTTCCTCCGTAAAGAGCTGACACAATAAGTTCATCAACAGTCCTTCGGAGAAACTCTCTATTCGTGCTGGTAGAGCTAATAGAACTTCATCACTATCTGGAGTCACTCTCTCGCTGAGAGGCAGGTCGGACCGAATATCACCGATCCACACTTGAATTATTTCATTGGTATTATTCACTAACGTTTATCCACTAAAGAGCATTCATAACTTTTACCATCCATATTCTTAATCGCTTCACAAGAAATATAAAATTTATCAGATTTTTGGACACCATTTGAAAAAGATATAACACCAAATTTAAAATACTTTAATGACCAGCCATCGTGCCGGAACGACGCAACATTCTCCCACTTCGCAAGGTCTGTAGAATAGTAAATATGTGCACAACCTGTGTGTACTCCCTCGCCTATCTCTACTGTCGTTTGAGCCAAATGAATATTGTCCGAAAGTGTTTTTATATACCAAACAGGCCCTGGGAAAGGTTGTGTAACATCTATACTATTATCATTTCTATTCATCGTTACCAAATGGCTTGTCTCCAGCTGAGAATCCATAATCCATACCACCGATTGTTTGGAAAAAAACAAATTAACGGTTCGCCAGATCTGACTGCCATCACCATGAACAATTGGATTTTCAAATGTCTTATCTGGATACTCAAAAAGAAAACATTCTCCCTGAAAGTCCCCGGTGGCTACCCAGATATGATCGGTGAACGGATCATGATAGACACCGTGAATATGCCTTACGTTTTCTATTACACATGGCGTGCTCCAGGTTAGTCCGCCATCTTCCGACAAATAAATCGGCACTCCTGAACGATCGGGATTGCTGCCATATTCCCCTAATATAAGTGTTTTGGGTTCGAGACTGGCTATGCTCATATGCATGACCGTTTTGCAATGTTTTAATTGGTGAGCAACCTTTAATGTCTTGGTGGCAAGCGTATAACAATAAACATTCGAACGATATGTGACGACAATTGTTGATCTGTCCTGAGCCAATCTGACAGAAGATTTGTCAAGCCTCAGCAAACGTCTGAGCATCCTAAAACGCCCTAATATTTTATGGTGCAATGACAGTGGCAGCTCAATCACATCCTTTTCACCATTAACGCTGATATGGATTTTATTGAATTTGCTGAAGATTAAAAATTGATCATCCGAATGATGGACAATCTCCGCATCTTCTAAAGGTTTAAGCTTTAATTCTTTGTCACTCATTTTTTAAGTCATTTCCTGACCAAGTCCGTATCCATGCATTGAGGAACAGAAACTGATATATCTTAAATGTATTGTTTTTCTTTCCTGAAAAATGATCGTTCACAATCGATTTCACAACATCAAGATTTAAATATTGTCCCAAGTGCCCGTTGGAAAGTATGTTCCATACTTCCTCCTGACCAATATTATTTATTTTTTCATCCAAAGGGGGATTGAAACCAGCTTTTGGCCTGGAAACAAGGCGAGACGGAATAAATTTCTCCAGAATCTTCTGCAAAGCATATTTCTGTTTTTTGCCTTTGATCAACTCAGTTGTGGGCAATGTTACGCCGGACTGGTAAACATTCACTTCTACCAATGGCACCCTCATTTCCACACTTGCCAGCATACTTGATTTATCAGCCACCATAAGATTATGTGACAGCACACTGGAAAAATCGATCATTAGTGCCTGTTTTAATTTACTTAAATGACTGTTCTGATGGAACTGCTGCTCAACGTCATTTTCGAAATTACTCTGCAGCTTTTCATCTTTAAAGATCGTATTGAGCTCACGTGATGAGAAAAAACCTATCAATCGTATATAACCCAGGTTAAATGAACTTTCTGATAAAAAGCTTTTAAATCTGTCAACCTTCTTTTTAAAGCCGTCCGAAAGCGATATCAAAGGCATCAATAACAGCAACAGATATTTAAAAGATTTGAACCATGGGTAATATTTAGCCAGCAAATGACGTGGATACCCTGCGAACGCTTCATCTCCCCCCATTCCGCTCAAAACAACCTTAAACCCGTTCTCGCGTGCCTTACGACACAGTTCTTCTGAAGCAACAAATGTATAATCAGATATCGGCTCTTCAACCATGTAAGCGATGTGATCTATTTCTTTTAAAAAATCTTTCGGATCACCGTTTCGCGCCTTCACAAGTTCCATATCTAGATTGAGCTTATCTGCGATCTCTCTCGCATAATATTGATCATCTACAAACCCGGAAGCCTTGATCTCGTCCTTATCGTTTTCGAAAAACAGGCATTTCGTCTGACGGTCAAGAAAACTCGCCAGAACGCTCGAATCCAACCCACCGCTATAGAGCAATGCAACAGGAACATCAGCCAGTGATTGATCAGTGACGGCATTTTCTATTTTACTATACACATTTTCCGGTTTTGAATTTTTTGACATGTCCGTTTCATAATATACATTCTCGACCACCGTACCATTCAAATCAATTTCCAAATAAGATCCCGGCTTCACTTTATGTGTGTTTTCAAACCCGGTTCGCGGCTCAAACATATAAGCCATGTTCATATACTGACAAATATCGGATTTTGAAATCGTGCGTTCAACACCGGAAAACTGAAAAAGTGCCTTTAATTCGGACGCAAAAAAGAAATTATTATGTTGGTCTGAATGGTAATAAACAGGCTTGATACCAATATGATCACGAACAAGGTAATTTTTCTTGGCGTTCTTATCGAATATAAAGGCAGTAAATATCCCACTGAATTTCTTCACACAATCTATACCGTATGCTGCATACGCTCTTATAAAGACTTCAGTATCTGATTGTGTTCTAAACACCGCCCCTTCGGTTTCGAGCTCTTCTCTAATCCGCCTATAATTATAAATCTCTCCATTGAATATAATAATATACCGTCCGTCATGAATAGAGAACGGCTGATGAGATCTTGGATCCAAATCCAGAATACTTAGTCTTAAATGAGCCAATCCGATTTTTTTATCATCGATATCTATTAGCTGGCACTGCTGATTGTCAGGGCCCCTATGAAACATAACGTCAATCACGTCATGCAGTTCATCCTCAAAATGCTGACTAGAAATATATCCAGCTATACCACACATATTATCCCTTAAATATCAGTAAATACATCCATGAAGCATCAAATCACGCTCTTTTAAAGATCAGAAGAATTTCGATTTATAAATAGATGCACACTATAAATCATCAAAAAGCCAAAGAAAAATCCGGTAAAAACCCCCAAAATTACAATCAGAAGCCTATTGGGGCCAGATTTGATATCCGGCACCGAAGCTGGATCGATAATGGATAATGAATACTCTTCCCTCGTGTTCGCAAGCAATCTGATCTTGTGTTGCTCTTTGATCAGTTCATAGAAAATATTTCTAACTTCAGTGATTGTAGTTAGTGCAATTTGTTCCTGTAAATATTTTATACTGGCATCTGATTTTTCAATATCTTTTAAACGCTGAAACTCATTCACATCCCTGATCAGCCAATCCACCCATTCTTGGGCCAGTTTGGGAGACGGAGATTCAAATGATATTTTGATAATCCCGGTTGTAACATCTGTCACAACAGAAAGTTTATCTATAAATTCATCATAAACATACTCTTGTGGTGGAACACCGTAATGCTTAAAGGTCCATTTTTTTTGTTCAGTATTATAAATACTACTGTCATAGATTAATTCATCTGTTTTCGGATCCCAACGATACCCGGCCATCAAAGGCAGCATGATGTCGTGACGATCAATAAAATCGAGTACAAATTTCCTTGATTGCAGTGTTTCCAAAACAATGTCAATTTCGGCAACAGTCCCACCGCTTACACCCGTCAGACCTGCCAAGGAAGATATATTGTCACCAAACCCCGTCAGGGTCGACCCGCTATCTTTTTCCACGGGCGCAACGACCGTAACCGCCTTATATCGATCCGGTAGGTACAATGCCAATGCAACAGATGCAATCGCACTCACAATAACAATAAGGAGTAATTTAATTTTATGAGACCACAATAGCTGTAGAATGATTAGTAAATTTTTATTTTCTTCCTGCACTGTGAAAATCAACTATGTTTTACATAGCCCCTCTTTTTTAACCCGAATATATATTCATCCACTTACTATCAAAATACAATAGTAATATCCCCTGAGCAAACATTCCGCCAGATAATATTAAGATATCCATATAGCTTTTATTCATTGGATGTGTCGACAACTTCTTAAGATCAATGAATGTTAATATGTAAATCAGGAAGTAGGATATCCAAACTGAATACACGCTCCCAATTATCCCAAAGGTGTTAACAAAGAAATAATTGTGAATGAGATGTAGTACGGCAACAATGATACTGTTTTTTGCCAAACTCTTGGTTTTCTTTATATAGATCAGCATATTCCCGTAAACAGAATACATACAATGAAACAGCAAGCTTAACGATATTCCGCCAGTGAGAAACACCAGCTCTCTGGAGTAATAATTGATAAGCTGGAAAGTCTGATAATCAAAGTAAATGGCTGCAACAGAAGTCAATGTGCAAAGAAATCCGGCGCAGACGACCCAAAATAGGATCTTGTGACGATTATGATCGTCCTGGAACCACTTGTCCGGTTCAGAAAATATCAGTCGTGAAAAAACGATCCCGAGAACACTAAACAGGAATATTATTGGAGAAACCAATGTGTAAGCGATTGCGAACAGACCCGCTTCCTTTTCACTAAGCGCATAACCAAGAATAGCTCGGCTTGAACTGGAAATAACCCATTGCCCTGCGGCATAGGGAATTAAGAAAACACAATATTTCAGTACAGTTCGCAGAACAGCTATATGACCGTGGTCAATTTTTGCTTGCCATACTTTCATCGGTGTAAATGCAACCGATATCATAACATATGAAATTGAATAGCATGCCATTAATCCCACGAGATTCAATTGATTGAGGGCAACAAATATGGACGGAACAACAAGTGACATTGCGCGAAATATAGATAGGAACAGAAATGAGTAATCTTTGTAATGTGATCTAAAAAGCGAGATCAAACAGTCCTGATGTGCCGCCGATACTATAAGCATCATAAGAAACAGATAGATCAGTTCATAATCAACCAACACCCACAGGCATAAAATGATAACAAGCAGTATAACACAATAGACAGAAACCAACCGAAGAAGCTTATATCCGCGATGGGAAAAGGCCAGCCCTTCGCGAAGAATACCTGCTGCTAAGTTACCAATCACAATGGGGGAAAATAAATTAATGAGTACGAAGAAAATGGCAATCAGTCCGTACTCACTCAAGGTAAAACCATTGGTCAGGAGCGGCATAACCAGCACAGGGACTCCTCTCGAGAGCACCGTCACAAGAGATGTTATAATAAAATCTCTTCCCATCACATCAATTCATTCAACTTATCGACAATGTTTTTTGCGGCAATCGAATTGCCCGACTTCGTGAAATGCGAGTCCAATGAATCTACAAGTTCTTCCTGACCACTTTCTCTGAAAATTTTATCTATATCAACAACATGAATTCCATTGTTTCCGTAGTCAGAAATTGTCCGCATGAAATCATTAAGTTCATCAATTTTAGGCTGCCCCTGAGGATTATCAAGAGCATGTTTCACAGAAAGTGGCGGCGTTGACAATATGATCAGATTGTCGCAATATTCCTTAACTTCATTAATGGATTTTTCTATATCTTTTATTGTGAACCATGTTTCGCAATAAATATATTGCATCCAGAATTTTCTTATACGACGCACAAAAAACCTGAGAGCCTTAAGAAAGATATTTTGGGATCTTGAAATTCTATATGGCAACGTTCTGGGAAAAATATCGACAATACCTGCACCAATAATAATGACATTTGCGCGCTCCCCTTTGTTTTTAATGATGTCCACACAATCAACGAAACATCGGAACGTTTTAAAATCTATACTGTATTGAATTTCTTTCTCTGAAATCTCATCGGCAACCAATTGCGGCCAGGTTTCTTTTTCCAGAACAATATCTGACGGTTCTTTTCTTGGTGTCCCATAACTATCGCCAATCATGATGACTTTTTTATTCCACATATTTTTCACTATTTTTATTGTTCCAGAATTTTTTCTCCGACATCACGACCAAAAACCACAACAATGGGAAACCGAATGAGAAGGACTGCGCTGTAAATGCGAATATGAGTATCCTTACAATCAAAGGCGTACTGCTACGGACAAATGTGGGAAGAAATATAATCAGATAGAAGAACAAATATAAAAATCCGAACAACATCAACCCCATCCCCCATGCGGACGGCATATTAATCGTTGGAATGGTTCTTTCAAACAGGAACGGGAATGTATACCCGTAAAAGAGCGAATCTGTAGCATTCTTGATTTCATATACATCTGTGGAACCGACAATCGCACCAAACGGATTGTAGAACAGAGATACCAGACCATATGTGAAGTAATATACACGGTAGAACAGCGATGATTCATACAACATCAGTTCAGGGGATTTGATCACCGTCATTAAAAAATTCAAACCACGATAATCTTCATAATTCAAAAATGAGAGAGAAAATATCAAAAGACCGATGCTGCATATCTTCCATATTTCAATTCTTTGGATTGCTTCGAGAAGAAAGAATAGGGCAACGAATGCAAATCCTGTGACGGCTTTGGTCGTAAAAATCCCAAAGCACAATAAAAGAATGGTAAACCAAGCCGTCAGCTTATTTTTAAAAATATCTATAAAACGCACGATCAGTATAAATATAAACAATACAAGGGCCGTAAATGACGGCTCGGTTGTCAGGGCGCTTACCCCTCTAATTCCGCCCATCTCAGTTATTTTAATGGTACGTACCAAATTGCTAAAGATCGAAACATAAATGGATGGAAACAGATACTGTAGAAACACAACGAATAAATATATGTACATAAAACAAACGACAAAACGCGTAAACTTCTCGTCTAACGTATTGTAAATAAAAAGATAAACTGCCAGCGCGTAAGGAAAAATAAGCACTTTAAATAAAGACGAAAATTCGGCGTTTGCGTTTATGACCGTGATATCCCCTTTATTGAAAAGGGAGATCGTAACAGCCACAAACGATAACGCGGCTAAAAAGATGGTGGTTGTGTTTATCTGAATATCTTTAAAATTTATCGCCAAATATATAAAAGAAAGCAATCCAGCAAAAAGTTGTATGTCACTTTCCAAAGGCAACCCCAACGTCAGATATGGAAAGAAAATGAAAAAATAGGTTATTTGGATATAATACCTGATTTCATTTATCTCCTAAGTGTTGGGTTAGCTTGGTAATATTACTGTCGATTGTCTTTATATCAAGAATTAGACCAGACTTATGCATAAAATCTGAACGGACCGTTAAAAAATGATCTTTCAATTCAGTTGGCTTTGACAATATATCCAAAAGCTCATTTTCCGTTTCGGCTATCATTACACCCTCCGGGTCAAATGAACTACCGATTTCTCTGTAATCCCTATGATCCGGTTTATATATAAAAAATGGCAAGGTATTAAACATTAATTCACCAACTACACCAGACGGATATGTAACCCCCATATCAAACAGTTCACAAAATTGGTGAAAGCTCATTTCCTGTCTGGATATAAATTCTGTATCCGGAAAATCATTAGTATAGTTAAATTGATCTCTCGGATGTAATTTAACGGTCAAATCGAAGCTCACATCCTGAGTATCCATCTTTTTAATTTTGTGAATGGTTTTCACATTAATTTCACTGTGAACACCTGCGAAGAAACAAAGCTTTACAACACCATTTTCAAATGATGTTTTGGTTAGATCATCAGTGGCTTCACCTGTAATTCCCTGCAATGTCCCGATATAGAAAAGCCTATCGCTATAATCTGGCCAGCATAATTTAAAATTTTCCAACACCTCCGGTGTGTCGCACACAAATCCATCAGAAAATATAGGGGCAGGAAGTGGTGTATACGATTGATTGCATTGTTTCACCTGGATTGAGGGCAGCGAAACGTCTTTTGCGATGATACTATCAATGTACGCATGGGGCGATTTTTGCTCCATTGATAACAACATACCTGATTTGCTGTTATCAACAGATTCAATTGCTCGCATAATCTGTTCTTTATAAAGTTTCAAACTACCGGACATAACAATTACTTCGGAAAGTGCCTGTGAAAAATTAAATGCGAGTCCTTTATAATTGAACTTTGCTTCGTTCCGTTTTAACAATTGTCCGAATATCGATAAATAACGTTTAAAAACATAAAATAATCCCAGTTTTTTTCGTGGAACCAATGTGATATTTGGTTTCTCACCAACACTACTTTCGATAAACTCAAACAAACCTACATCTATACTGGAATCAGCGACGACGATTTCAACCTTATGAGATGTATTTTGCAAAAAAGGCATAATTACTGATGCTTGCCCTATTGTTCTCACAATCAACAACAAGTTTGTATCCCGTTGGGCTTTTTTACCTGTTGAATGTAATTTTAAGTTTTTTCTTAAATCTGAAGAAAATCTGGTCGCGAACACTCCCCAGATTCTGGTGACGTTTTTTACTCGCTGAGAAACAGCAAACTGCTGTTCTTTAAAAAATCGATACTGATATTTATCTTGCACATAATCCAGAATATATGGGCCCAACACCGCACTACGATTATAAAGACGAACTCCTGCGGATTCATGTTCTGCCATAAAATAAGTCGAATACTTTTTTTTATGCGTCCTTATATAGGGTAATACGAAAACCGCACCCTGATACTCCTTCGCCACTTTATCAATAGCCTCTGTAAACATAATTGTTGGGCGTAAAGAGCATTCAAAAAAGTTGTTTACATAGCCATAAAGATCTGATGAAAGGTAATTTTCTTTCAACAATCGATGAAACCATTCTTTCATAGCCTCAGCGAGTTGGTGTTCATCATCAAAGGAAATAAATGGCCTTACAACCGAGCAGTTGAGTGCTTCACTTATGAGATCTGTTATAATGAGGTCGTCACTTCCCACATTTTCCAAGGCATAATCCAAATCGTGCTGCGACAGAGCGATATATACGTTTGTTGCTTCGGACAATGAGATTCCTTCCTAATACATCTTATGGACTATAATTGGCCATTTCCAGATAAACAGAACAATTTCGAATATGTTCTTCAATTGTACAATGATTCTGGGTATTGCCGGTAATAAACCCTTTAAGCTGTTTATATAACCCCGGTTTAAACTTCACATCCAAGTCATCTTCAATATCGCATTCCACTATTTGAACAGTTCCTATATTTTGTATTTGCAACTTCTCAAGTGGTCTTAAAATCAGTCTGAAATTCCGGGTAATCATTTCTACACTCCAACGTCCAGGTGCGTTCCAGTTTCCATGATATGAAAATAGCGCACCATCTTCAGTTTCACCCGCACCCACAAAAATAGCGCTCCTTTCGTGCCATTTGGTTTTACCCGTGTTATAGCAATTAATATTTTTAACAGCACCTCCTAAATAAAAAGCCAAATCAGCAACATGACTTGTATTACCTAGGAACCAGTTTTCTTTGACTCCTTCCGCTTTCTTTAGTGGTTCAATAGTGTGCCCCCATTCGGTCAGTTCAAATGTAAAGTTCTCAACACCACCATCTTCTTTAATGATTTCTGTTGCCTTAATAACTGAACTAAAAAAACGCCTGTTATAGGCAACGTAGATTTTAGCATTTTGCTCTTTCGCCATTTCACCCACCTGCCTTATCTCGGAGAAATTCAATCCAGCGGGTTTTTCCAACAGAATTTCCTTTACCCCATTCTTCAACAAAGAAATTGTAACTGGCGCCAATTGTTCAACACCAACGCTAACAATCGCCTGTTCGGGAAAGGCGCGACCAATTTCGGTATAGCTATCAAGGCCTCCAGTAATAACAGAATGTCCGGTTTCTGATTTAAACTGGTTAGCCGAATTCTGTCCACGACCAATAACAGTATATTCTATATCCAATGCGTCTAATACCTTACTGTGATCAACTGCCATTGGGCCAGCACCTACCAATAATACCATTCTTATCTCTCTCTTCTTTTATAATGAATACAGAATTTATTCTTAGTTTATGAACTCGTACTTATGAAATAGTTTGCCTGCCACATCGAAATACAACCGGTTTTTTTATAATAACTAATACATGGAGAAATCAATTAAACCAAATCACTAGCATGGTCAAAAAAAATATTGCTTTAGATATCAAAACACTGTTTGATAAAAGCTATTGGAGAATAAATAAATTGAATAAAAAACATCATCCCAATCCCAGTTATGATAAAAAAGCCTGCAAAAAATAATGAAACCATTTAAACTCGATAAAAATGAATCTCTGTATCTTGACCTCGTTAGAGGGGTGTCCGCTCAAATCGTCGTGATAGGCCATAGCCTTAGTTTTTTTTCAGTCGCCCCCTTCCTACATGAACCCAATGTCCCATGGATGCAAAATATTGCCGTTTTGATGTTCTTTATATTGTCCGGCTTCGTGATCACTTATACAGTGTCACTGAAATCTTCCATTATTAATCAATATTCTTTTAAAGAATATTCTATCGATCGCTTTTCCAGGATTTATGTTGCATTTATCCCAGCGATACTCTTTGTTTTTGCTATCGATTTTGTAAGTAGCTCAATGGGAAATTACACGCACAAGCCTACATTTAATATTGAAACGTTTATTGCCAATATCTTCATGCTTCAAGATTATCCTGCTTTCTATTTGATGAATGCAGAATGCTGTACATCATTTGGAAGTGCGCGACTTTCTGGACAGTGGCAATTGAATGGTGGATATACCTTTGTTTTGGGTTTCTGATAATGCGGGTTTTCAAATCAAAGAAAATGAAATTCGCTGAAATCGCCATACTAGGCTTTTTCTCAATCGTGCCACTTGGCAACGTCGTCGCTGGACAGGGAAACGGTCTATCCGTCTATTGGATATTTGGTATGCTGGGGTGTATTTTATATCCAAACTATAAACGGCTTGATATCCCTCGATATCTTAAGATTATTCTACTCTTGTTGCTTCTAGGTTGTGCCACAATCAGGGTGGCCATCACAGGCATGGATGCTTATGAACCAATATTTGCCTTTCTGCTCGCCTTTTGCCTGATCATTTCATTGGACATACTCTCAAATGTCAACTTTAAGTCCTGGATAGAAACTGCCATCCGCTACAATGCAAGTTTTTCTTACAGTTTATACCTGATACATTATAGTATTCTGGACTTCTTGTATTCAAACTACTATTCCGATATCAACAAATATTACCTTTTTATCCTTGGCTTTATTATCTCAAATATTGTAGCATTGATATTTGGGCGATATTTTGAGATACGTCTGACATCAACGATTAAAAAGAAATTGAAGTTACTATTTTTAAAGCATTGAAAGGAGCACCTGCTAGGTTATTGGGCATTTCTCGTATTTCTCTTCACCAGTACTGTTGAAAAAATCCAGCATACCATCAAGAAACACTTTGTGCAGTTGCGAAGATTCTGAGAATTCAGTCAGATCACATCTTTGATTATCAACGGCCGCATTTGCCACTAGGTTCGTCAGTTTACTTTGAGGCAACATCACAAAATCATTGGTACTCTTTTCACCTGTTCTTCTATCATACACCGTAAATTTGCCGTTAATTTCTTCGACGACAATTTCATAATTTGGCGTGTTAATCGTATGAAGTATTGATACAGGATTTTCTGAAACATCACATAACAATTCAAATCTGCAGTTATTTTTTCTACCAATCATCTTACCGCTAATTTCTTTATACCCTTGCCGCTTGCCATCAATGATATTTTTAGATAAGCCATCAAGGAACAACTTATATGTTGTTTGACCTGTTAGAAATGCCCATAAATCAATCATATGTATCGCATTACACGCCAATCCCCAGTTTTCACCGACAACCGTTAATTTGATTTCTTTTTCATCCTGGATCATCGCCTTTATGTCATGATAAACCAACTGCATTCTACGCGGACAGTTGACCCAGCTCTTCACATTGTGCCGGCTTAATAAATTTTGCGCAAGCTCCAGATGGGCTGACGATTGAAACAGTATTTTCTCGAGCAATATGTTATCGACTTGGCAGTGTTCTAACAATTCTTCCAGTATCTTTAATCTTACATTGGCGTTGGTGGCAACCACGCAAAAATCCACTTTCCCCTCGACCTCAGCAATTGCCTTTAAGAACCTTACATCCGCTATTTTAGACGGAACTTCAGACATTCTTTCCCTGGCAATATTTTGTGAGTGCTCGGATGGCTCAACAACAGATATCGTGACATCACTATTGTCGCACATCATCAATGCCTGAAGGTGGCGACTTCCTAACTGTCCGGCACCAATTAATAGAACATGCTTCAAGCTCATGCTAAAAATCCTACTTTACAAAGAAAAACCATCGTCAACAATTATGTTTTGTCCATTAATCTGTTTGGCCATATCCGAAATCAAAAACAGTACGGTCCCATTAATATCCTTATAATCTAACATTCCTGTGTTGGAACAGAATTCATTGTAAGCTTCACAAAACGTTTCTGGCTGATTGTCAAATATGCCGCCTGGGCTTACACAATTTACTCTAATATTTTTGCCTTTAAAGTAACGGGCCGCATATTTCGTCAAATGAATTATGGCTGATTTTATAGCCGCATATTCTACTGGCATTGTCATCGGTGTGTTGTTATAGATCTGAAATCTGGGTGCAATCACACCGTAAACGGAAGAAAAATTGATAATCGATCCACCACCTTGATTGGCAAAGTGCTTACTAAATAACTGGGTTGTCAGAAAATAACCACCTAAATGCAACGAGACATTGTCACAAAAATCATTATAGGAAACATCCAGAAAACCTTTCCCGTAAGATTTATTGCGCGGGTACGCACTGTTGACAAGGGCATCTATTCGACTATGGGCGTTTACAACCTTTTCAATAGCCTCCCCGATTGAGATTTCAGAGGTTATATCCATCTGTATTGGTATTGCCCCCGC
>JAUILB010000355.1 GCA_030432815.1 Alphaproteobacteria bacterium
AATTATCATGAAATGTTTTAATGAACGAAACACTTTCAGCTAAATTTTCCCCATGAGACCGTCCGGACCTGACCCTTGGTTTCAGATCATGGTTGCCGTCACAAATCCATTTGATAGAGATAACTCTTGAAAGAGCATATTTTCCAACTATTTCTCTGGAGCCCATTGGGTCACGTTCTCCTTGTAGAATTAAGCATGGCGTTTTAAGATTTGTTAAATGTTCTATGCGTGGCTTGTCTTCTTTACCCGATGCATAAAAGGGATACCCCAAAATAACAAGGCCAGTGACATTGCATTCATCCGCAATCATAGAAGCCATTCTTCCCCCCATGGATTTACCGCCAATAAAAATATTTCCCGTATGATATTGGTGGGTTTCTTCAATAATTTGCCGCCAGCTATCAAGTAATATTTTCTGTCTGTCCGGGGGACGCCGGCCATAGCCATCACGTCTTAGTGCCATATATGGGAATTCAAAGCGGAGAATGCGCAAATTTGGCCCAGCCAGATTTTTCGCAAAATAATTCATAAAGTCGGTATCCATTGGTGCGCCAGCACCATGGGCGAGAATAAGAAGGCTTTTCGCATCATCACTACCGTCAAGTATTGTCGGCAAACCATGTTTATCAGGCAACTATAATCTGTCCTTCTACTACTTTAATATCAATAGCTTGAAGATATTCACCATTACATGGTCCAGCAACACATAGCCCGTCTTCAAGCTGAAAAAGTGCCCCGTGGGTGTGACACATAA
Organism: Alphaproteobacteria bacterium; assembly: GCA_030432815.1. Taxonomy (GTDB): domain Bacteria; phylum Pseudomonadota; class Alphaproteobacteria; order Sphingomonadales; family Emcibacteraceae; genus Pseudemcibacter. The sequence continues at coordinate 755 of JAUILB010000355.1, forward strand.
GATATGTACCCGTTCTTTCCATAAACACGCCTTCTTCCATGTTAAGGGGCGTCCCGGCGTGGGGGCACATATTCATATAGGCAAATATATTATTTCCTTTACGCTGAATAAATATATCGTAAAAGTCGCTACCGGAACGATAGGAAAATTCACGGGCAGAACCGTCTTCTATGCTCTCGAGAGAACATAATTCATCACCCGGATTCAACCCAATGCCCAATGTTTCAAGCTTTATTAAATCAGTCACCTGATGGCAGCCACGGCCCGACAGCACCCATCCAGCGACGAATGGTCACTTTCTCAAAAAGTCCTGCTTTATTATATGGATCGTTTTTGGCAAATTCTTCAGCCTGTTCCCGGCTGTCTACTTCAACGATGAGCATACTGCCTTTTGGCTTTGGATCATCTCCTTCAGTAAGCATTGGACCACCAAGAACTGTTATCCCCATTTCATTTGCATATGCCAGATGATCTGGCCTAACGCTCATCCTGAGATCCAGGCTATCGGGTTTGTCAAATGCTGTTATTATGTAATGCATTCCGTTTCCTTTTCTAAATTTCTGATACGAATGGTCTGTTCAGCAAGTCTGTAATAACCGTATCAACATCCCTGCCTTTATGTAAAATATCATTTACCGCCATAACCAGTGGTAAATCCAAATCTTCTTCCTTGCATATACGGGCCAATACGGATGACGTATGATAGCCTTCTGCAACTGTTTTTCTATCGGTCATAAGTTCTTCAACCGATTTCCCTTTGCCAATTGCTATACCAAGGGACATGTTGCGAGACTGTGGGGAAGAACAGGTAAGAATAAGATCACCAAGCCCGCAAAGCCCCATCATCGTTGAACGTTCCGCACCAAATTTTTCACCAAAACGCACCATTTCAGAAAGGCTTCTGGTGATCAGGGCTGCTCTTGCATTATCGCCCATATTTCGGCCCGTTATAATCCCGCAGGCGATGGCGAAAACATTTTTAAGCGCGCCACCAATTTCAGCGCCTATCACATCACGCGAAGCATATGGCCTAAAGGTTGGCTGCCCTATTGCTTCTGACAGTCTTTCCGTGACCCGCTGATATTTAGAGGCAATTGTAACAGCGGACGGCAAGCCTTCAGCAACTTCACGCGCAAAAGTAGGGCCGGAAAGGACAACCAGTGGTGATTTGGGTAATATTTCGGTCACGACTTCTGACATCAGTTTCCCGGTTGACTGCTCTATACCCTTGGCACAAAGCACGATAGCGGTTTTTTCAGAAATATGAGCTTTCAAATCACCAAGCACCGTTCTTACAAACTGAGCCGGGACAACCATAAAAATAAAATCCATCCCCGCCATATCAGATAAATTCGTAGAAGCCATGATCGACTTCTCCAGCTTAATTCCCGCAAGAAACATTTCATTTTCATTTCGTTCATTGACAGAACGGGCGACATCTTCCTCTCGCGCCCACAAACGAACCGGGCAACCCGCCCTGGCCGAAAGATGTGCAAGCGCCGTACCCCATGCACCCGCACCAACAACACCAATTTTTGGTTTATTTATATTATCTTCTTCGGGCAAACTCATATCCAATTTCATCTTTAATTATTATGCTTTTATGCCTGCACCAACAGCAATTGGTGCGTCCGGGTCCAATGGCCAGCGTGCAACTGCACCAATATCAAGTGAAGAAAAATCTCGTTTATGCCATTTTTCCACACCCGTCCAGGCGATCATCGCGGCGTTATCCGTACATAAAGCCATAGGTGGGGCTTTAAGTTCAAATCCATTCTGCTCACACAGCGTTGACAGCCGCGTTTTAATCGCATCATTCGCCGCAACACCCCCCGCTACAACCAGGGTATTATGCCTAGGTTTATAATGTTCAAGATAATAATCAATAGCATTTTTCACTCTGTCAATAATCGCATCCGTTAATGCTTGCTGAAAGCTCGCCGCCAGATCATAAATATCTTGCCTTGTAAGCTTCCCGCCCTGCGTATCCGATAGCTCATCCCTTGCCCTGAGCACAGCGGATTTTAATCCGGAAAATGAAAAGTTACTACCCGGTTTACCTTTTAGCGGTCTTGGGAATTTAAACCTCTTGGGATTACCTTTTTTTGCTGCTTCTTCAACGGCC
>JAUILB010000356.1 GCA_030432815.1 Alphaproteobacteria bacterium
AAATAATGTTGATTTTCCTGCATTGGTATAACCCACCATGGCAATAATCGGAAAAGGCACCTTTCGCCGGCTATTTCTGTGTAGCTCCCTTGTTCGTATCACGGAAGCAAGCTGCTTTTTGATTTTACCAATGCGTTCATCAATAAGTCGGCGGTCACTTTCAATCTGACTTTCACCGGGACCACCCATAAAACCAAAACCACCGCGCTGGCGTTCCAGGTGGGTCCAGGACCTGACCAGTCGACTTTTCTGGTAATTCAGATGCGCTAGTTCAACCTGCATGACGCCTTCTTTGGTTTGTGCACGCTCACCAAATATTTCAAGGATAAGTCCGGTTCGATCTATAACTTTGACTTTTAATTCACGTTCCAGGTTTCTTTGTTGTCCAGGGGAAAGTTCACAATCCGCGACCACCAATTCAATATCATGCGCGTGAATATAAGCTGAAAGCTCATCCAGTTTTCCTTTTCCCAGATATGTAGCAGGGCGTATTTTATTTAACTGTATGACTTCGCTGAAAATGATATCCAGTTCAAGTGCCGCACATAGAGATATAGCTTCATTCAGCCGATCATCGGCGCTACGCAGGGACGCTTTAGAGCCATGCGCGACGTTTGGATGAAATACAAATGTTCTTGCGCCGGATGCATTTTTTATCTGCTCCGCGCTATTATCTTGATCATCCCAAACACTACTGAATGTCTTTTTACGAAATTCTAAAGAATCTTTTACTTCATGATTAGTCATGCGTGAGGGACATTACTCCTCATCATCTACCTCATCTTCGTCTGCATCAAATAAATTGATTGTGCCGCCGGGCATAATAGTGGATATCGCATGTTTATAAACAAGCTGTACATTGGCGTCACGGCGAAGAAGAATACAGAAATTATCAAACCATGTAATAATTCCCTGTAATTTTACGCCATTTACAAGAAAAACAGTGATCGGTGTTTTATTCTTACGTACATGGTTTAGAAAGGCATCTTGTAGGTTGTGCATTTTATCAGACATTTTATTATCCCATTTTTTTATTTAGCGCCTTAAAACAGTTTTTACCTGATTACTGCTGCAAAAAACATTTGCTGATACAGTATATCACATCACCATTTTTTTTAAAACAACGAAGATCACATCTTGGTGATCGAAGATTAATTTTTTATTAACTTTTTTAAATCTTTCTGAAAGATGGTGAAATAAAAATCAATAATGCAATTATTTCAAGCCGCCCTATAACCATAACAGCCGAGGTAAGCCATTTTGCTGCATATGGCATTCCTGAATAACCAAGAAAATCCTGAGCTATTAGTCCGGTCATCGCGCCTGCGCTGAACAGGTTTGAAATCGTGATACCGAGGCTTACACTAATGTCATAACCAAAGAGCGAATATCCGATCGAGAAAAAAGCGATTGACGTGAGGTACAAAAATAACAATGTCCACACGCTATTCAAAATTGAACTATTTACACTTACATCATTTACGCGCATTGGGACTATTCCATGGGGATGGGCCAGCCTGCTTATTTCGCTGTCTGCCTGACGGAACAAAACTTTAAAACGTATAATTTTAAATCCGCCCGCACTTGAGCCCATAGCACCGCCAATTACGATAAGGATCGCGCAAATCAAAACGGCACCTAATGGCATTGTATGGGCACCGTCGGGTAAATACCCTGTTGTACTTAGCGCTGATACGGAAGTAAAAATTGCTGTCCCCAGTTTTTTTAATAATGACGTACTTGATGCGTTTTCGCCCCCTAGTAAGGTAAATAATATAAGGAATGAAGCTATTGCAACTATGGTTATAAAATATTTCAGTTCCCGGTCTTGCTGGTATACACGAATTTTACCAGTTGTTATAAAATACCAATGGAACGTCAGGTTAGTTGCTGCAATAAACATGAATGGAATTAATATGAATTCTGTCATGTTCCCAAAACTGTTTATCCCGGAATTAGCATGATTGGTGAAACCACCGCTGGATAAAGTTGCCATAGCTGTTGACATTGAATCGAATAATGTCATTCCTGAAAAACTAAGCAGGACCATACAAAGAAAACTAAGCCCTACATATATTAATACGAGCGGTTTAAATGCTGATTTTATACGTGCAACGAAGCCTTCCCCTTCTCCATGCGGTAGAGCACTTCGAAACAGTTCGGAACCTCCAAAATTGCTGATAGGCAATATAGCTACAGCAAGCACAAAAATTAATATTCCGCCCATCCACTGTAGAAATGAGCGCCAGAATAATACCGTTTTTGGCGCAAGTGCAGAATTTGCCATCATAGTCGAACCGGAAGTTGTAAAGGCTGAAACAGCTTCAAAATATGCATCGGTAAATTTGGTGAGTTCACCACTGACCATAAACGGTATGGATGCAAAAACAGGAACAAAAGCCCAGACAATAACCAAAAAAGAAATAACATCATAACGACTTGGCTTTTCGGGCTCATCACGAAATGCAAAATAAAACCCTGCACCAACAAAAATAGTAAACATAGAACATATAAAAAACGGCAGGATTAAATTATTTTCCCCGTAATTAAGAGCGACAAGAATAGGTAATAATTCACTCACCCCAAGAAAAATGAGAAAATATCCGATTATATGACCTACTTTTGTTATCATCTAATGCTTATGTCCGGACCAGGATCGTTAAAATATTGTCCACTAGAAATATTCAAGCCTTACAGAAAATAATTCTTCTACTTTTTTGATCATATCAGCACATGTAAAGACGATTACAGTGTCTCCGGCTTTAATTATTGTACCACCCTTCGGCACGACAATATTGCCATCCTGAATAACAGAACCGATTATGATCCCTGACGGTAACTTTACTTCGCGAAGCGGCACACCAACAAGGGGGG
>JAUILB010000357.1 GCA_030432815.1 Alphaproteobacteria bacterium
CTGTCTTTGTAAGGAAAGAAGATCACTTAGTTCAACAACCTGATCACGCAGGCGGTCAAGGGCTTCATCACGACCGGATAGGGCCTGTCCGAGAAAAAATTGCGCTAGCATAAAAATTGATAGCAGGAAAATGATCACCAGCAGCAAAGTGCTTAATGCATCCACAAATCCTGGCCATGTATTACCATTTGCGCCATTGGGGCGCCTGCCTGATCTAAGCAGTGCCATCAATCATCCCTTTTCGCGGTCAGGGCCGGCTTTTTATCGACTTTCGGGTTTGGTTCAGGCATTTTGTAGTTGCCTTCTTCGATTATCGGTTTTCTTGCCGGTTCCGCAGGTTTGGGGGGTGTTTCTGTTTTCTGCGCTGGTGCGGGGGCAGGGGATTGTTTTACCCTGTTTGGTGATGTCGCGCTGCCATCAACTATTGCCCCTAATGTACGGGCAAGAACGCGAATTTCCGAATGTAGGCTTTGTGCGAATTTATCCTGCGAGCGGATTGTTTCATCGGTGAGCGTTTTGAGCTGTACATCAATATTGCGAAGATGGGCTTCGCTTGTTTTACTGCTGCCATCCTTGCCGGATGACAAGACAGAAACCATTTGCGTCATAACGGATCGCATATCGGTCTGATGATCAACGAGTCTTGATAGCTGGATAGAAAGGTCCGTGATCGCCTGATTGACCTGTGTTCTGTTTTCTTCCGATTTTGAAATAACTTTATGAAGGCTATCAAGACTGTCGGCACTTTCTTCAAGAAGAGCACTGACATAGGCAGGAACCGATGCATCGCCAGCATCAAGCGCGATGTTTGATCCACCGGAAAGTTTTGTAATACCACTAAGCCAGTCTTCAAGATGATTGAAGAAACGGCCCTGCGCCTGTCCGGTTTGCAAATCTATAAATCCGAGTATCAATGAACCCGCCAGACCAAATAGTGACGAACTGAACGCCGTTCCCATACCGGAAAGTGGCGCTGCTAGTCCTTCTTTCAGATCTTCAAACATAATGCCGACATCACCGCTACCAACCTGTAGGCTGTCGATGGTTGCACCTATTGACCCGATTGTACTAAGAAGTCCCCAGAAAGTTCCCAGAAGGCCAAGAAAAATAAGGAGCCCGATGGTATATCTTGTTATTTCACGCCCTTCATCCATACGGGCGGCAATACCGTCCAGAAGCGTTCTCATGGACATGGTGGAAAGGGACATTTTCTTATTATTTTTTTGTTCTTCCATCATGGTTGCCATCGCGCCTAGAAGTTCCGGTGCTTTGGAGGTGGCTTCTGTGCGGTCATTTTTCTTGAAATCTTCAAGCCATCCTACCGCAGGTACAAGCAAGTAGGTTTGACGAATTGAAAAGACGATACCAAGAACCAGTACCAGCCCGATAAGCCCATTCAGCAGCGGATTAGCGGCAAAACTATCCTGTAATGTGGGGAAAAGATAGGCGCAGATAGCAATGACCACGATAAGAAAATATATGGCCCGGTTTAAATATTTTTGCGGTTTAACCATTAAATTTGAAGCTCCCGGCTTAATGCGTGTTTCTAAATAAAACGCATAGTCCCTTATTATTAGTATGATTTTCCTGATACTTCACTGACTGGATATTATCAACATTGGACCAGAGAGTCTAAGAATTAGTTGGCAATATTAAGGCGAAAATAGGATTTATTTGTGAATTACTGCGCTCTTAACGTAATACGTAACCTGTCAGAACGGTTTTCACCATCGGGACCAATCGCATGCAGAGCTATTAATTTTTCTGAAATTCCGTTGGCTTCAAGTGCATTTTTGGCTTCAATTGCACGATTGAAAGCCTTGCGTATGGCCATATGACGCGAAGAAGTTGCTGTCATATCACGTCGGCCCGTCGGCGGTGTGGCATATGAATAGACATGTATCGGAATATCCGATTTTCCAACACGTTCAAGCCATCTAACAAGAATTTTCAAATTTTCCTCTTCCAGAGTCACCTGTTGGGGATGGAAACTTAAATAGAGTGGTTCAATCGTTGTCAAATTACCGGCATTTAAAAATATTTGTGCCTGTTCACTTGCACTGCTGTCGGGTAAAAGCGGATTTGTCTGCGCAAAGGATGTGGTCGGCAGCATCGTAAGCCAAAGGGCAGAACTTATGGCAAGTGCTGTTTTTGAGCTCATCCTTTTAAATCCGTTTATTTGCTTCTTTCACGATGCGTTTTTCGCGCATCTGATAATAAACGAGTTACCGGCCCGTGTATAGACCCATTGGTTGCAAGTATCTGCCCTGTTTGAAGCATTTTAGACCGACCGTCAAATTCACTGACCATGCCACGTGCTTCACGTACGAGCAGAATTCCGGCGGCAATATCCCAGGGTCGAAGTCCTTCTTCCCAGAAACCGTCGTAACGTCCGGCTGCAACCCATGCAAGATCGAGTGATGCGGAACCAAACCGTCGAACGCCGGCTACTTCGCCCATAATATGTTCAAGATTGACCAAAAATGTATCCTGATGCGGGCACGCATGAAAGGGTATACCGGTTGCCAGTAAACATTCTGTAAGGTTTTTTCGCCCTGACACAGTAAGACGGCGATTGTTAAGGTAAGCGCCGCGTCCTTTTTCCGCCCAGAACAGATCATCCGTTATCGGATTATAAACAACTGCTGCTGTCAGCTCTCCGCCCTGTTCAAGAGCGATGGAAGTGGCAAAATGTGGAATGCCATGAAGAAAATTGGATGTACCGTCCAGCGGGTCAATGATCCAGACAGAATTGTTACCTTCCTGCGGAGGGATATCCTGACCTTCTTCAAGAATAAAACCAAATTGTGGACGGGCGAGTTTAAGTTCTTCTACGATGGTTTTTTCCGCGCGTAGGTCTGCCTTGGAA
>JAUILB010000358.1 GCA_030432815.1 Alphaproteobacteria bacterium
CCAGAGCATGGCGGCTTTGTTCGGGTGATCGCGCCCGCTCCGATAGACCAGGTAAAAAGCCCACAATATCATCGCAAAAAAAGGAACCACCTCCAGAACAGAAAACACGGCGCCAATCCAGTGCCAATATTCCGGGGTACCAATCCAATAATAATGATGGCCTGTGCCCAATAGACCGCTGAATAAAGAAAAACCAACAATCACGTAAAGCCATTTTTCAATTATCTCACGGTCCACGCCTGTCATTTTGATAAGAAGAAAAGCCAGCATCGCTGCCATGATAAGTTCCCATACGCCTTCAACCCAAACATGCACGACCCACCACCAATACAGTTTATCGAGCGCCAGGTTGTCGGGGTTGTAAAAAGCAAACAGAAAAAACAGCACAGCGCCCCACAGTCCCATCAGCAAAACGATGGAAACTACGGTTTTTCGCCCTTTGAGCACCGTCATCGTTACATTATAAATAAACAGCAATAATGCAACGACCATCAGGATCTTGACCCATAAGGGCTGCTCCAGAAACTCGCGCCCTTCGTGAACACCAAAAAGGTAACTAACCACTGCGGCTAGCGCCGCAAACACAAAAATCCCCAATTGCCACCAAGCCAGTGCGGGGCTATGAATTTCCCGCTCACTTTCTTCAGGTATCAGGAAGTAACTGGCGCCGAAATAGCCCAATAGCAACCATACCAACAAGGCGTTAGTATGTATCATGCGAATAATATGAAAAGGTACCGTATCCGATAAAAAATTAGGGAAAACATAAATGCTGCCTGCCAACACACCCGCGGTCACCTGAACCAGAAAAAGGGCCAAAGCAGCCGCAAAATAAGGATAGGCAAGCTTCTGGGTTTGATATTTCATTATGTGTCTCCTTAGGCAAAACGCGCAAACCAATTATCCGGCATCATTTGGAGGCCAACCCAACGTATCGATACGGCTGGTCCACTCTAGAAAATCAATTAAATCATCCAACTCCTGTTCAGTCAGGTTAAACTGTGGCATCTGGCGCCGGCCTTCAACCCCTGTGGGTTGCGCCCGCATCCAGGCTTTAAGACCCATCCGTGCACCTTCCGCACTCTCACGCCCGCCATAACGAACCCATACATTACCGAGTTCCGGCGCGAAGTATGCACCTTCACCCAACAGCGTATGGCAGTTAATACATGAATGGCGTTCCCAAACATGTTTACCCCGGGCAACCGCTTCTGTTAGCGTTGATTCATCGGTTGAAACATTTTTAATGTAATAGTGGCTATGAATGGTCAAAATTGTAAATACCACCAGAAAGAATATTGAACCACCGTAAAAGATGTTGCGTGCAGCTGACTTGGTTAAACGTTCGGCCATATCCCTCTCCTGCGACAGAATAAACAAAACCCTCTTATTATCAGGGAATTGGGCTTTTCAATGAAGTTAAATTCTAGCGTACGTCTATTGAAAAAGAAAGAAAAATATGCTCTATTGACGAATGGACATAGTAAGCCAGCCACCGTGAAGACCAAAATGGCGGCAGCCTAAAAACCGCTACCGACAATTTAATCAGGCGATTCAGGCTTGTCTGAATTGATGTTCCAACTTGCTTTATCACGGTACGTTAAATTTCAATTTGTGATTTGATATGCGCAATTCATCAGCGTTGAAAAGGGAAAGAACAATCAAACAGGAATAACAGCGATGCGTAATATGAGAATAACCCTATCATGACCCGGTTTTTTCACATGCCGCAGCCGACTGATATATATAAAATCCAGCCATTCAGATGAAACAAGGAAATTTTTTTTATTTCTGACGAAAAATAACTACGATTATCGGATTAATTTTTTATGTATTTCTTGAAGAATTACGCCAGTATTTATGCAATAATTGGACGTTTCGCTAATTTTTATGAAAGTTACACTGTTTGTTCAGACCGGATACAGAGGGATTAGCATAAAAATACATTAGGGAAATAAAAAGAAGAGGTGTTTTTATTCTTTAAGCACCCGGAATAAAGAACGTAAATAGAAATGCAAACAAAAATTGTTTATATCACGGAGAGATTATGCATAAAAATATGATTGGCCTGATTCTTTTGGCATTAACCATTTCATGCCCTGCTTTAGCTTCATCTGAGGCAGACGAACCTGCGGAACAAATATCGGAAGCATCCGAAGAACATGCTGCGCAATCATCAGGGCCATTAGACACCGGTCATGGCTGGCAACTGATGCGCACCATGGAGTTAGGCAACAATACCGGAAAATTTGTTCATATGGTACTGGTTGATCGAGACAAATCTTCTGATATAACTGTCTACAACTCTGCAATTAATCGGTTATGCGGCAAGGAAGAAGAATTTTGCAGAATCAGATTCTGGAATTTAGGAAAATATATCCCAGAGAAAATTTCCCTCAATGCGGAGCAGAGTAGAAATTTATTAGTCGAACATACCTTTAACCGGGCTGCGGGAATTAACGAAACACGATGGTCTTGTTCGGTTAACCCAAGCAGACAGGATTGCTTCACCCAATAGCATTTTCTAAAATTCGCTATTTCAACGTCACAAAAGGCTATTGACACACGAAAGCCCGTATATTGTGCTTTGAAGTAACGAATTATAGAAGCGATCTAGCCAGCTGCTGGAATGGAAGACAGCAGCTGGCTATCTAAATATGAAGTGCCCGCCCATCCACATTAAGCGCTGCTTCATGCATCACTTCAGACAACGAAGGATGGGCGTGAATAATTCGGGCAATATCTTCACTGCTGGCCGCGAATTCCATTGCCACAACCGCCTCAGAAATCAATTCCGAAGCATACGGACCAAGCATGTGAACGCCAAGAATACGGTCGGTATCCG
>JAUILB010000359.1 GCA_030432815.1 Alphaproteobacteria bacterium
AATGGCATTACTTGCTTTGATGCTTTTGCACGATTCACGTAAATTCGCCCGTTTTGACAGCCGTGGCGGATTAGTGTCACTTGAAGATCAGGACAGGAATCTCTGGAAACAGGGTCTAATTAGGGAAGGAAAAAACCTTACAGAAGTGGCTCTTGGCTATAAAAAGCTGGGCCCTTACCAGGTACAGGCCGCCATTAGTGCTGTGCATGCAAGTGCCCCATCATTTGAAAAAACAGACTGGCAGGAAATAGTACTTTTATATGACGAACTTTATAATATGAACAGAAACCCTGTGGTTGATTTAAACCGGATTGTTGCCCGTGCCAATATAACCGGTGTATGTGCAGAAATTAACGCATTGGATACTTTGGAAGGCCAACTCCAGAACTATCAGCCATTTTATGCTGCCAAGGCGGATTTTCTGCTTAAGCTAAAAAAAAAGGAAGCAGCGCAGTGTTATTTTGAGAAAGCGATTGAGCTAAGCGGTAATGACCGTGAAAAAGAATTTCTGAGAAATAAAATAATGATGATAAACGATTTACAACGAAGATAAATTATTGTCCAATGTTCAGCGTTTAAAAAATTACAAAATTAAAATGGAGGACATGATTTATGTATAAATCAACTGGAATTGGAAAATTGTTTTTCGCCGCAACGGCGGTAGCATTGACGTTTTCAACAACAACAGCAAAAGCACAGGTACTGAACCCATATGAACCTATTCAGGGTGAATGGATAACACTTCCTGATAGTCGTGAGTGGGGTTCAACAAGCACCGTATATTATGCGGGAGACGGTAATATTTGGGTTGCAGAACGGTGTGGCGGTAATACCAATTGTCTGGATACACCGGACGTTGATCCGATCATGCTTGTGGATGTAGACGGTAATATTCTGAAAAGTTTTGGGCGGAACATGATCGTATGGCCACATGGCATTCATGTTGATCCAGATGGCAATCTCTGGCTTGCGGATGCCCGTGGTGATGAAGAACGTGGCAAAGGGCATCAGGTTCACAAATTCAGCCCTGATGGGGAGCTTTTAATGTCACTGGGTACTGCGGGTGTTGCAGGGCAGGATAAATATATCTTTAACCAACCCAATGACGTTGCGGTAGCGGCTAATGGTGATATTTTTGTTGCCGATGGTCACGGTGCTGGCGGTAACAACCGTATCGTAAAATATAACAGCAAGGGCGAATATATCATGGAATGGGGCCAAACCGGTTCCGAACGCGGTGAGTTTCGTGAACCACACGCTATTGCCATTAACTCAGAAGGCAAAATATTTGTCGGAGACCGCCATAACAACCGTGTTCAGATTTTTGATCAGGATGGAAATCATCTTGATTACTGGACGCAGTTCGGACGTCCAAGTGGTATTTATATCGACAAAAATGATATAATGTATGTGGCGGACAGTGAATCAAATACAGGATATCAGCGTAATCCCGGTTGGGAACGGGGTATCCGCATTGGCAGTTCGGTTACCGGGTGGGTAACAGCCTTTATTCCTGATCCGAATAATGGTATGGAACCGCGTTTCACCAGCGTTGCGGAAGGCGTTACAGCGGATGAGGCCGGGAATGTTTATGGTGCAGAAGTTCTGCAAAGAAGAATGCGCAAATATATCCCCAAAGGCTATTTTGCCAACCCGCCTCAACGAAATTAGATTAATCTAATTAGAAAGCCCCGTTTAAAGTAAACGGGGCTTTTTTTATTTTGCTGCTCTTCTATCAATATATCTGGAAAGTTCATACATGCCCCAAGATGCAAATGCGATCACAATCGCCAACATTCCCCAGCGCATAAGTTCAGCAAAGAACGCAGCATTTATTTGAGGCCATTCAAATATATAAGCATTAAGGCGCTCATTTCTTTCTGTCATCCAGTGCCATCCGCTATGTGCAACCAGTGCTGACATTAGTATTGTGCCTGTTTTTTCCGCGACCATATATTTGAAAATCAAATTAAGTACCGGCAGTACCAGAAGCAATATAAATAACTGGCCTATTTCCACACCAAGATTGAATGAAAGAAGCGATGTAAACAGATGGGCACCGGCAAACTGCATATTTTCAGTAAGCAGGAACGAAAATCCAAACCCGTGGACTAGCCCAAAACCAAAGGCGACCATCCATCTTTTTTCAAGTTTTGCGCCAACAATATTTTCAAAGGCCATATAGACGATTGAAAGCGCGATTAATGTTTCGATTAAGGGTGGAAACCACAATGCTTGTGGGGCAAGTCCAAAAGCCGTGGAAATAAGTGTGATTGAATGCGCAACCGTAAAGGATGTGACCACAGGTATCAGTTTTCTGAAATTTCTTAACGGAATTACAAGACACAGAAGAAACAAAATATGATCGGTTCCTTCCAGAATATGGAAAAAACCAAGTTCCATAAATTCATAAAGTGCATGAAGCAGGCTTGGGTCAAGTTCAACCACGCCGGGGTTACCAGTATACTGAAACGGGCGCTCGTCGCTTCCGGGTGGAATAAAGCGCAGGACTGTATTTGTGATGCTGGCAAGGCGGTTTAATGTGGGTTGAAGGGAAAAGCGTGACTGGTCAGACTTTATCGGAAATTCATAAAGCACATCAAGAACTACTTGTTTATAGTAGATTTTTGTCTCATTTGTCAGTGGCGGTTTATTTATACTCTCAATGGCAGTTTCCCATGTTCTGATGGATGTATCCTGCGGCGAGGTCGCACGGTAGGCTGTAATCATTTTATCTTCTATAAGCTCGCCTTCTTCAAAAACCTGAAGCTCTTCTGTCAGATAGACATGGGCGGCCCCTAGAAGATCGGGATCTGCCTTTTCAAAATCAAGATAG
>JAUILB010000360.1 GCA_030432815.1 Alphaproteobacteria bacterium
ACCTATTTTATTGGGAATCCATGGACGGTTATTACCAATTAGGATCTGTAAACTAACCATCAAGATTATAAATGAACACACTGCCGGTAATCCGGGAATTGCCCCGCTCGGTAATATTATCAATAGCGCAGGGGCCATTAACAAGGGACCAAATCCCCTATTTTCCAAAGCATCTACAATCTCACTAAATTTTATCGAATTGCCCTCAGTTTTTTCAATTAAGGACTTCATTATATTCGTCAGATTATTTTTTTTAGAACTGTTTGGCATACGAAAACCCGATCTTTCAACATTGTCCCTGCTAAGCATAATCAGTTTTTTTGGTAATAAGGTGAGGGACAATTGATTAACGCACAGGATTAAATTTAGTTCCAATTTAGACGATAGTGTTTACAATAAGGAATAACCGCTATCGGCCAAATGCAATCATTCAGTAAGTAAATGGATATCATACATATTTAATGATTTGGCGACGGCTCCTTTTGGGAACCGTCACCATCATATATTTCAGTAAACGATAAAAGTATATGCATTTAAAATTAAGCGCTTTGCGCCTGCAATGCCTTGACATTTTCAGTTGATAAGGGTTCGCCGCCGATACCCCATTCCCCGCTTGCAATTTCTTTTACACGTACCCAGGTTACGCCTCTTAAAGCTTCACCTTCGATTTCGACCATAGTATCAGTTACTTTCTTAATCATATTTTGTTTTTCAGATTTGGTAAAAACACCTTCAATCACATGAATATCTACGAGTGGCATAATTAATTCCTTTCTTGATAATTGTTAAAATTTCTCGTGAAAGCTATATCTCATGGATCGGTTTTACGGGCTAGTTCACGAACTGAACTACCCCAGTACAGAAAATGAACTAGCAATATTTTAAAGCCCAACATAAACTAATAGAACAACAATTCAGGAGGGTGTTGATATGACAAAAGGAAGCTATAAACAATTTTGTCCGGTCGCGATGGCATCCGAAATAATCTGCACGCGTTGGACAGCTGTACTGGTTCGTGAATTATTAATGGGCTCAACCCGGTTTAATGATCTGAGAAGGGGGGTTCCCAGAATGTCACCAGCGCTTCTTTCCAAACGTCTCAAGGATCTGGAAGAAGCCGGAATTGTGTACCGTTCTCCGGTTGAGGATGAGCCGGATGTAGAGCAATATATCCTGACTCAGGCTGGAAAAGACCTTTACCCAATTGTAGAATCTCTTGGTATATGGGGGGCAAGATGGGTAGAGACAGAACCATCGCTGGAAAATCTTGATCCGACTTTGCTTATGTGGGATATGCGCCGAAACATAATCCCCGATCCCAAACCAAATAAACGTAGTGTCATTCAGTTTATGTATAGCGATCAACCAAAAGCCACAAAGAATTGGTGGCTTATCGTTGACCCAAAGAACGATAAAATAGACTTGTGCTCCGTCGAACCCGGATTTGATGTGGATTTATATGTATCTACTGACCTTAGGACAATGACTAAAATCTGGATGGGCTTTGAAACGTTGTCAAATGCTTTTGCTGAAGAGGACATCTTGCTCACAGGTAATAGTGATCTGGAAGAAAAAGTGCGTCTTTGGTTAAGTCCCGGGAAGAGTCTCAGCCCCTTTGCGGGTATAGAAAAGCTAGTGAGCTAATTAAAAGCCCAAAATTGATATAGTTTTAAATAATTAATATTTATCATGAAAAAATAATGTGAATGGAAGCTTTCGACCCAAAGCGGACGTTCACGTGATCGATTTTTACGGGCACACATTAACCATAATTCACTTTTTAGTATTGGTGCCTTGGTATCAATAAACTGGGGTGTTAGGGGTGCATTATCTTTCCGACTTAAAGCGCAGGAATATTATAAACTTAGCGATCGCTTAGCGTACAATGTTAATCGAGAACTCGCTATAGCCGGTTCTTAAATATGATTTAAGCTTTAAGATTTATATTGTAACGCAATTAGAACCAGTGAGATCTTAGATTAAGATATGAACCAGATTACCAAGTTATAAATTATACAAGGACAATTTTTGAATTACAGAAAAGAGATTGACGGATTAAGAGCCATTGCGGTTTTACCTGTTCTTTTTTTTCACGCGAAAATAACGGGTTTCAGCGGCGGTTTTTACGGTGTTGATATCTTCTTTGTTATTAGCGGCTATCTGATCACCTCAATCATCCTTGATGAAGTAAGGCTTAATAAATTCTCGATCATTAATTTTTACGAACGCAGGGCCAGACGAATTCTGCCGGCGTTAAGCTTTGTACTCTTCTGCACTACTGTTGCGGCATTTTATTATATGCCGCAAACCCTGTTTCAGGAATATCTGGAGAGTGTGGCTTATGTTTCCACGTTTACGTCGAATGTGTTTTTCTATATGCAAACTGGTTACTTCGCTAATCCAGCAGATGAAATGCCCTTGATGCACACATGGAGCCTGGCCATTGAAGAACAGTTTTATCTATTCTTCCCTCTCTTGGTGGCATTAATCTGGAAATTTGCAAGAACTTATTTACTGCCGGTCATATTCCTATTTGCTGCAGCCTCCCTTTTATATTCTCAGTACCTGACCGATTTGGGCATTATAGATGCAAACTTTTATTTCATATTCAGCCGGGCATGGGAGCTATTACTTGGATCTGTAATCGCGTTTATACCAGTGGAAAAAATTCACTTTAAAGGTTTAAAAAGGGAATTTTGGTCCTTGCTCGGTTTGGCGATGATTTGCTATTCAATAACGGCACTCGATGAAAGCTCGCCACTTCCTATCGGTACCTTAGTTTCTGTTATTGGCAGCTGCTTTATTATCATATTTGCGAACCCAAGTACT
>JAUILB010000031.1 GCA_030432815.1 Alphaproteobacteria bacterium
AATCTAAAGAATTTGGCCAAAACAAGGAAATAATAAACGAAATGCGGCTTTTGCAAACGCTTTTGGGGCAAGTGGTGGAAAAGTCGGGAAAATCCTATGCATCTTCAGGAAAAAACAGAGAAGCACACTCCATAGAAATGGAGCATGGAGGAGAGCGCGAAGCAGAAGAAATTTTAAATATCATGCATTATGCACTTGAGGATAATCGCATTGATCTATATTTACAGCCGATTGTTTCGCTTCCTGTTCGCAAAGTCGTTTATTATGAAGCTTATTCAAGGGTTCGTGATGATAAAGGGGAGGTTATTTTCCCTTCGCAATATATAAAGCTGGCGGAAGATTCAGGATTGGTAAGCACACTCGATAATCTTCTTCTGTTCCGGTGCATCCAGGTTATTCGCAGATTGGGGACACGCCGACCAAATCTGAGGTTTTTTTGTAATATTTCCTCAGTTTCCCTTAACGACAAAGAGTTCTTCCCTCAATTTATAGATTTTATGCTTGATAACCATGAGTTATCTGATCGTCTTGTCTTTGAGTTTACCCAACAGGATGTACAGAATCATTCCAATAACATTTGGGCGTCACTGGCAACACTTGGTAAAAGAGGATTCCGTTTTTCAGTCGACAATGTACAAACCCTTAACCATGACTTGTCCGACCTGGCAGCGCGATATTTTAAGTATGTAAAGCTGACGCCAGAGTTACTGCTTGATGACAATATTGATATCGATCGTAACGATATAAAAGAAGCATATTCCCGCTATGATATCGAAGTGATAGTAGAAAAAATAGAAGATGACGCCAAGCTCGTCGAGATCCTCGACTGTGATATAGACAGGGGCCAAGGCTACCTATTCGGAGAACCCGTTATAAGCAGCGACATAACCAAGAAGTTGTAGTTTAAGCAAATAAACTGTCAATATCATCTTGCGAAGTTTCCTCATTAGCGGCATCTGCAGGTGATTTTTTAACGTTACCCTTAGGATTGTTGTCTGATGATGCACTAGTTATATTTGCTGAGGTAACACTTTCATCTTCCTCGGCTATATCCAGTTCTTCTTCAGGAACGTTTTCAGGTTCACTTAAAATATTTTCTGGTTCTGCAGCGCCTTCAGTATCTTCCAATTCAGTTTCGGATAATTCGGTAGTATCAGTGTTTATAGTGGTTTCGTCGATTTCTTCAGAAGTTATCCCTGCATCCTCTAGTTCAACAGAATGTTCCTGATTATCAACCTGCTCATTAAGAAGCGAATCCACTTCACCCTGATCTATACCTTCACCTGCAAGGGCCGGACCGCTTAATAGATCTTTCTCATCTATTTCGTCCGAGGTTGGATCAATAATAGGCTTTGCATCCTTTGGTGCTTCTTCAGTATTATTAATGCCTAATATTGTAATTAATTTTCCAACACGATCTTCAACATGATTAAGCGTTTTAACAACTTTGCTTATTCGCTGACCAGTTATATCCTGGAAAGAACATGCCTCAAAAATTTTCATAACTTCTGTATTGATGTGATTTTTATATTCATCAAAATCATCAGAATCAAAACTCATTAAATCTTCGGCAGCTTGCATAATTGTGTCAGTTGCGGATTCTGTTGCTTCAACAATTGCATCTAATTCCTGCCCTGCGCGAGGAATGCCAGCACTGTCATCGTGTTCAGGGGAAAGTGATGAAATTTCGGTTCTCGCATCTTCAATATAATCTGCAAGATCCTGGCATTCTTTATAAAGTGTGAGATCAATTGATTTGAAATAACTTTCAAGTGAACGCATTAACACTTCAGTTACAGCTGCAACATCGGGAAGCGCTATTGGTAAATGATCACCAGCCCTTAATCTGTCAACTAGTGGTTCAATATGGTCTGGTAATAATCCTGATGACATTAAAACTCTCCAAGAACACTAGTGAGCTTGGATTTCAGTGTCGCAGCGTTAAATGGTTTTACAATATAATTATTCACGCCTGCTTTTTTAGCAGCAATCACGTTATCGGTTTTTGACTCAGCAGTAACCATGATGAACGGAAGCGATTTCAGCATATCGTCAGAGCGCACTTCTTTCAAAAGCTCATACCCTGTCATTGGTTCCATGTTCCAGTCTGAAATTACTAAATCATAGTTTTTACCGCGAAGCTTATTAAGCGCTTCTGCACCATCGGTGGCTTCATCAACGTTATGAAAGCCAAGCTGTTTTAGTAGATTACGAATGATACGGAGCATTGTTTTATAATCATCTACGATCAAGATTGATAATGACATATCTACGGCCATTTTTTCCCATTCCTTATAAGAGTTTAACAATATTTTCGTCTGGTTGATCCCCATCGATCTCCTGCGAATAGAACTAACCTATCGTTAGAGATTAAAAAAAACGTTAATAGACGCAATATTGAGGAAAATATTATTAAAATTAACTGTAAAAAATGGGAATATACTGGCAAATTCACTATATTTTACATGAAACTTCTATTAGTGTGACATAGCAGCAGCGGACAAGATCAAATAACACGCTAAAGATATAACCAAATGAAAATCATAAGACATGTTGATCAGTTCCCCAGTGAGTGTCGAGGTTCTGTAATCGTTCTGGGAAATTTTGATGGATTTCATAAAGGACACCAGAAAGTTATCGGAACGGCTGGCAGATTAGCAGCACAGATGAATACAAGTCTTTCCGTGTTAAGTATGGAACCACATCCGCGTATGTTTTTTAATCCCGCTCAAAAAGAATTTCGCCTTAATTCATTTCGAACCAAAACACATTTATTAGAAAATTTTGGTGTTGATCAATTTATTGTATTACCGTTTGATAAACAGCTTGCAACGATGGAAGCAGAAGATTTCGTAACCGAAATTCTTATAAGGGATATAGGTGCGATACATGTGGTTGTTGGTTATGATTATTGCTTTGGTGCCGGTAGGCGCGGTGGTGTAAATGTTCTTAGCTGGCTTTCAAAAATGGAACAGTTTGGTTTAACCGTTGTTGAGAAAGTCATGGAAGATGATCACATTTATTCATCATCAAATATCAGAGACACGTTAAAGCAGGGGGATGTTCGTAAAGTTGCTGACAGGCTTGGCCACTGGTGGCATGTTGAGGGTCATGTGAAGCATGGTGACAAGCGTGGAAGAACTATAAATTTTCCGACTGCCAATCTTTCGCTAGAAGGATATATCGAACCTAAATACGGCGTATATGCAGTTCGTATCATCATTGAAAATGGTCCAGATAAAGGTGTTTTTGATGCAATCGCAAATATAGGACGCCGCCCCACGTTCGATAAAGAGGATGTGCTGCTGGAAGTGCATATTTTTGATTTTACAAATGAAATTTATGAACAGATAATTAAAGTCGAATTTGTCGATTTTATAAGGCCGGAAATGAAGTTTGATGGCATTGACCAATTGAAAGCCCAGATAGAAAAAGATTGCCTGAAAGCAAGGCAGATCCTTAAAAAGAGAGAAAATCAACACTCGTATATACCAGCCCCCAGTCTAACTGAGTATTTAGATTAATTTTGAGATTAATTTAAGCTCGACATCGGGGGGGCGAAATTGCTACATAGGGTAAATTTTTTAAAATCTATATATTAAGTAAAAGATATGACCAAAGATTATCGTGATACAATTTTCCTTCCTAAAACGGATTTTCCGATGAAAGGAAACTTACCCAACCGTGAACCCCAGTGGCTTGACCGTTGGAACGATATTGATATTTATCACCGTATCCGAAAATCAAGCGAAGGTCGCGAACGCTACATCCTGCATGATGGACCGCCATATGCCAATGGTGATATTCATATGGGTCATGCGATGAATAAAATACTCAAAGATATTATCGTACGTACGCAGCAGATGATGGGCAAGGACGCACCCTACGTTCCCGGGTGGGACTGTCATGGCCTGCCGATCGAATGGATGATAGAAAAAAAATACAAAAATGCGGGTAAAAATAAAGATGAAGTTGATCCCGTAGAATTTCGCAAAGAATGTCGTGCTTTTGCCGATAAATGGGTTGGTGTTCAAAAAGAACAGTTCCAAAGACTGGGCATTTTTGGAGACTGGGATAACCCATACTTAACGATGAAATTTGAAAGTGAAGCGCAAATTGTGCGTGAACTTCTGAAATTCCTGATGAATGATGGTCTTTATCGCGGATCAAAATCAATCATGTGGTCTGTGGTGGAAAAAACAGCCCTTGCCGAAGCCGAAATAGAATATATGGATCATACTTCACATATGATTGATATCGGATTTAACGTTGTCAAATCCCCAATAGATGCCATCGTAGGCAGTAAAATTGTTATCTGGACGACAACCCCCTGGACCATGCCCGGAAACCGGGGAATCGCTTACGGTAAAGAATTTGAATATGTCCTGATCGAAGCGACTGATGTATCAGAAAGTTCACATGTTAAGGTGGGCGAAAAAATGATACTGGCACGGGAATTACTGGAAGCATTTTTTAACCGTGCCGGAATAGAAGGGCACAAGGAGCTGAAATCATTTAAGGGTAGTGAACTTGAAGGGACTATCTGTCATCATCCGTGGCACGGGCAAGGGTATGATTTTGATGTGCCCGTTATTGAAGGCTTTCATGTTACGACTGATGCCGGTACTGGCTTCGTGCATATTGCACCAGGGCATGGTGCGGAAGACTATGAAGTAGGGCAGCAGTTTAATCTTGAAACACCCTTTACCGTTGATGAAGGTGGACTTTACTATGACCATGTTCCAATGTTTGCAGGAGAACATGTTTACAAAGTTCACGATCATGTCTGTGAAGAAATGGCGAATGTTGGTGCATTGCTTGCGCGGGACAAAATCGTGCATAGTTATCCGCACAGCTGGCGATCAAAAGCACCACTAATTTTCAGAAATACACCGCAGTGGTTTATTTCTATGGAAGCAAATAATCTTCGGGATAAGGCGATGAAGGCGATTGATGCTGTACGCTGGGTTCCTGAGAATTCCAAGAACCGCATTAATGCCATGGTTGCCGACCGCCCCGACTGGCTTATTTCGCGTCAGCGGGCTTGGGGTGTGCCAATAACAGTATTTGTCCATAAGGCAACGAATGAACTGCTTAAAGATGAAGAAGTGAATGAGCGTATTGCGAAAGCAGTAGAGGAAAGTGGTGCTGACGCCTGGTACACAAATGACCCGCAGGAATTTTTGGGTGGTCAATATAATGCAGCTGATTATGAACAGGTAACAGATATTCTGGATGTATGGTTTGATTCCGGTTCAACCCATGCCTTTGTGCTTGAAAAACGTGATGATTTAAGTCGCGGCGAAGGAAAACGAAGTGCCGATCTGTATCTGGAAGGGACAGATCAGCATCGTGGCTGGTTCCAATCCTCTCTCCTTGAAAGCTGCGGTACGCGCGGTGACGCACCATATGATCAGGTTCTTACGCATGGGTTTACCGTCGATAAAGACGGTCGGAAAATGTCCAAGTCATTAGGAAACGGCGTAGACCCGCTTAAAATCATCAATCAGTATGGTGCTGATATCCTGCGTCTTTGGGTAACTTCAACGGATTATTTTAACGAGCACCGTATTGGTGATGAAATTATAAAAAATCAGGCGGAAGCTTATCGTAAAATTCGTAATACGATGCGTTTCATGATCGGCAACCTTGCCGATTTTGATGAAGCAGAGCTTATTGAATATAATAAATTGCCTGAGCTGGAACGATGGGTGCTTCATCGTCTTACAGAAGTGGATCAAGCCGTGCGAAGCGGATTTAATGATTATAACTATCATAGGGTTTATAATGCATTATATAATTTCTGTGCAGTTGATTTATCGGCTTTTTATTTTGATATCAGAAAAGATGCGCTTTATTGCGATGGTAAAATGACCAATCGCCGGCGTGCCGCCCGAACTGTACTCGATGAAGTATTTAAAACAGTGACCAAATGGTTTGCCCCCATTCTTGTCTTTACCTCGGAAGAAATCTGGCAGTCACGCTTTCCTTCGGATGATAATAGTGTGCATCTTCAAACATTTCATAATATTCCGGCGGAATGGAAAAATGATGCACTTGGTACGAAATGGGCAAAAATAAGGACTTTACGCAAAGTTGTAACCGGTGCGCTTGAAATTGAACGTAAAGAAAAGCGTATTGGTTCCAGTCTGCAGGCACATGTTGATGTTTATGTTGATGATGAAAGTTATCTGACGGCTTTTGAGAACATTGACCTTGCAGAAGTAAGCATCACGTCCACGGCTTCTCTGACCGTTGGCAAGGCACCTGATGCGGCATTCACCATGGAGGATACGTCAGGTGTCGCTGTGATCAGTACATTGTCAGATGGTGGCAAATGTGAGCGCTGCTGGCAGGTTTTGCCGGAAGTTGGAACTATCTCCGGCCATGAAGATATTTGTAAGCGTTGTGCTGATGCAGTTGAGGCACTATAGAAATGCTGGGATATGGCGGGTTAGCAGCACTTTTGGCATTTATTATTGATAGACTTAGCAAGTGGTGGTTTATTGATATTTTTGAACTTCCTAACAAGGGAGTGGTCGAAATTTTGCCAATTTTCGATGTTGTTATGGTATGGAACCGCGGTGTAAGCTTTGGTTTTCTTGATGGTTTTGGAAGATGGCCGCTTATAACCTTAAATTTGGTGATTGTATGTGTGCTTGTCATTTGGCTTATTAAAGCTGAAAATAAGCTTCTAGCGTGCTCATTAGGGCTTGTAATTGGTGGTGCAATTGGGAATATTTATGATCGCCTTGTGTTTGAAGCAGTGGCAGACTTTTTCCAGTTTCATTGGGAAAATTGGTATTTCGCTGTTTTTAATGTTGCAGACAGTTTCATATTTATTGGGGCTGTGCTATTAGTATTTAATTCGTCATTCGGCAGCAAAGCTGAAAAACAAACTGAAGAAGATTAAAATCCATGGTTATTAAAAATACTTTGATTCTATTGGTGGTTTCCCTGTGTAGCGTGATAATATCCGGTTGCAGCGGGAAGAATGTTCCGGATGAATTTATGGTGCTTAAAAATCGACCACTATCTATGCCGCCTGACTTCCATCTTACACCCGATGGTCCTTATTCAGATCTGGATGAGATTATTGAGCCACAGGAAATAGCAAAAAAGGCATTGTTTGGCGAAAATTAGAGTGCGCTTACTTCGTGATAGTGGTCGCCTCAGTCATAATTTAGCTATTAACACGGAGTAGTAGGTTTGGGCATACGCCTTCTATCAGAAAATACAATCAATCAAATCGCTGCTGGTGAGGTAATTGAACGTCCGGCCAGTGCGGTTAAAGAACTGGTAGAAAATGCTGTTGACGCAGGAGCACAAAATATCCGCGTAGTAATGGTTGATGGTGGCAAAAAATTTATCAGTGTCACCGATGATGGCCACGGGATGACTGCGGATGAACTTTCGCTTGCTGTTGAACGCCATGCCACATCAAAATTACAGGAAGATGATTTATCCAATATTGTAACGATGGGCTTCCGCGGAGAAGCTCTCCCGTCTATTGCCTCTGTAAGCAGGTTTAGTTTTAAAAGCAGGGCTAATGGCAGCGATCAAGCCTGGAAAATTACAATTGAAGGTGGCAGGAAGTCACCAGTGGAGCCAACGGCGCTCGACAAAGGGTCATACGTAGAAATACGTGATTTGTTTTATTCAACGCCGGCACGTTTGAAATTTTTAAAAACAGACAGAACGGAGCTCGGACAAGCGAATGATGTTATAAAAAGACTGGCTATGGCAAACCCTGAAGTTGCTTTTTCACTATATGATAATGAACGCAGGGTTTTTCAGGTGTCCGCCTCACAAGGGGATCTTCTGGACAGTCGTCTTAGAAGGTTGGGGGCAATTCTTGGTTCTGAGTTTACGGAAAATGCACTTCCGATAAATGCGGAACGGGAAAATATGACATTGCGTGGCTTTGCGGGCCTACCAACATACAATCGCGGCAATGCCCAGCATCAGTACTTATTTGTTAATGGTCGCCCCGTTAAAGACAAATTGCTTGCTGGTGCGGTCCGTGGGGCATATATGGATTTTCTGGCACGTAACCGCCACCCTGTTTTAGCACTATTCTTGGAAGTACCAACAGATATGGTGGATGTTAATGTTCATCCTGCTAAGGCTGAAGTCCGGTTTAGGGAAAGTGGTGTTGTCAGAGGTTTAATTGTCGG
Organism: Alphaproteobacteria bacterium; assembly: GCA_030432815.1. Taxonomy (GTDB): domain Bacteria; phylum Pseudomonadota; class Alphaproteobacteria; order Sphingomonadales; family Emcibacteraceae; genus Pseudemcibacter. Next base: position 8,178 of record JAUILB010000031.1, read on the forward strand.
GGCACTTCGTCACGCACTGGCGGAAGCCGGTCACCGTGCTTCCACGTCGGTATCAAATGCGGCACTTGGGGCTTTTAATGCCAATGCGCCTACGATGCCTTTTCATAGTGGCAGACAGCAAAGTTTTCAAATACCACCTTCGCGGCCTAATGCGGGGTTGTCAGAAACCGGTTATGCGTATCAAGCGCCTTTAAATGAAACTGGTCAGTCATTCACTCCACCGATGGGTCGCAATGAAATCCTGGAAACGGGCAGTAGTGATCATACGCAGATAACAGAGAACATATCTGAATTTCCGTTGGGCGCTGCGCGGGGTCAACTTCATGAAACATACATCGTGTCGCAAACTGAAAATGGTATTATTATTGTCGACCAGCATGCCGCACATGAAAGACTTGTATATGAACGTATGAAAAAACATATTGATGGCGGAAACGTACCCCGGCAGGTCTTGTTACTTCCGGAAGTCGTGGAATTGGAACAATCTGCTGTGGACAGATTACTAACACGACAACAGGAACTGGAAAATTTAGGACTTTTATTCGAACCTTTCGGTGAAGATGCCATAGTTGTCAGGGAGTTTCCCGCCTTGCTTGGAGACACAGATATAAAGGGGTTGATCAGGGATCTTGCAGATGAGCTGGCGGAACTTAACCAAGCTCTTTCATTAAAGGAAAAACTTGAAGAAGTCTGCAGTACGATGGCCTGCCATGGTAGCGTGCGTGCGGGGCGCCGAATGACAACTGCGGAAATGAATGCGCTGCTTCGTGAAATGGAAGCAACACCACATTCTGGTCAATGTAATCACGGTCGTCCTACGTATGTTGAACTTAAACTCGCGGATGTTGAGAAGCTTTTTGGCCGGCGTTAGGGGCGGGCAATGAGCAGTGAAAAACTGGCATCCCCCATTTTACGTGTTTTTATTTCTTCATAATATGTGTGAATATCAGGTGTTTCATCGCTTGCATATTCAATCATAATAATCCCGTCTTTATCGAGCAGGGTTTGATCAGCAATTCTGAAAAGTGTCGGAAGGATAAGGTTTTTTCTATAGGGGGGATCTATAAAAATAACGTCGAATGGTCCTTCATTTTTATTAATCGTTAAAGCACTTTTTTTTAAAATACGTGTGTTTTCTGGATTATTTATCGCAGAAAGGTTTTTTTCTAGCAGTTTCACCGACTCTTGATCATTATCGATAAAAGTTACCTGTTCGGCACCACGAGATAAGGCTTCGATCCCCAAGGCACCTGTGCCAGCAAACAGATCAAGCACCCGTGATCCTTTAATGCCTGGACCGGCACCATGTTCCAGCATGTTAAAAAGTGTTTCCCGCATACGATCAGTTGTTGGGCGAATATGATCAGAAGATGGTGTGTTCAGTTTTTTTGCTCTAAATTTTCCACCAATTATTCTCATTTATTTTTGCTTCTAATTTGTTTTTTTCGTTTGGGCTTTACATTTTTCTTTGGTTTGCTTTTTGCCCAGCCCTTGCCTCGTGTTTTAGGTTTGTTTCCTGTGACTTCAGGTTCAGGAAGACTGATGCCAATTTCTTTAAAATAATTGTTGCAATTATTTTTTAGTAAGCGCGGCGTTATTTCTTCGACACTACCGCGCTGAAGTTTGCCAAGCTCAAATGGCCCGTAAGAAATCCGGATGAGCCGGGTTACGGTCATACCGGCATATTCCAGTAATTTTCTTACCTCGCGGTTTTTTCCTTCGCTGATGCCGATGGTCATCCATTGATTAACCCCTTCCTTGCGTTCATCAAGTTTGATATCCACGCTGCGGTAATTTACCCCGTCTATGGTGACACCTTTACTTATTTCTTCAAGCCGCTTGTGATGAAAACGCCCATTTACGCGGACACGATATGTTCTTATCCATCCGGTGGATGGAAGTTCAAGCCACCTTGCTAGGCCGCCATCATTGGTAAGAAGTAGTAATCCTTCTGTATTTAAATCAAGTCGCCCAACCGATATAACGCGCGGTATGTTAGCAGGTAATGCTTCAAATATGGTCGGTCGTCCCTCCGGGTCATGATATGTGGTCAATCTTCCAGTTGGCTTGTGATATATCCAAAGACGTGTTTCTTCAGGTTCATTTACTTTTTGGCCGTCTACGGTAATACCTTCCACACTTGTTATCAGAGTTGCAGGATTATCGACAACCTGGCCATTAATTTTAACCATGCGTGCTTCGATCATACGTTCAACGGCTCGTCGGGAACCTATGCCCGCCCGTGCCAGAACTTTGGCAATGCGCTCGCCTGTATTTATATCTTTTTCGACCATAACAATCACAACATAGGGCCAGATTATGAAATTGCAATCTTTGCTTGACCTTTTTAAGGTGCTTAAGCAAGTTATCATAATGTCCTTAACTGAAAATAGATATATGCAAAGTGCTCTTGAGGCAGCAAAAGAAGCAGCCAAGCGCGGTGAAGTACCGGTTGGCGCTGTCGTTGTTGATAGCGCGACAAATGAGATATTATCCGTTCAGTCTAATCGTGTTCTGGAACTTAAAGATCCAACAGCACATGCGGAGATGCTTGCGATCAGGGAAGCCTGTCTTAAAAAGAAAAGTGAAAGACTGATTGATTGCGATCTTTATGTAACGCTTGAACCATGTCCTATGTGTGCGCAGGCAATTTCATTTGCACGTATCAGACGGCTTTATTTTGGTGCCAGCGATAAAAAAGGTGGCGGTGTAGAGAACGGGGCGATTGTTTTTAATGCAAAAAGCTGTCATCATAAGCCGGAAATTTACAGTGAAATAATGTCTGGGGCATCATCTGTACTCCTCAGGGATTTTTTTAAGGATCGAAGATAAATGGAAGATGCAGAAATGTTTTCGGTGGATAATCTGATAGCGTTGGCTGTTGAATATTATGACATCATCGTAACATGGCTACAAACCAATCTTTTTACCATTGAAAGCATAACGCAGCTAGCCGTGGTGGGTGTTTTGTTCGTACTAAGTTACATGGCTAATCGGTCGCTTTCCCCATTTTTAGATAAGGTTTTTGGGGATAGAGTGTTTTATCAACGTATAGAAAAAACCGCTAAAGCGATGTATTTGCCAATTATCTGGTGGTTGCTTGTATTTACAGCGTGGCAGGTTGCAGAACAGCTAAATACCCCAATAATTTTTCTTCGAATGGCCTGGACGCTTATCTCACTTTGGATAGCTATTAATTTATTCACCAACATGATTGAAAGTCAGACCATATCCAGGGCGGTACGCATCGTACTTTGGACCGGGGCAATACTTAATATTTTTGGTCTTCTTACACCCTTTCTAAATTTACTGTCAGAGACAACATTTACTTTTGGCACTACGACTATAAGTATTCTTGGGATTATTACCGGTATCGCCACGATGGTGGTACTTATTTACGCGGCATTGTTTGTTTCCGGAATTATTGATGCAAAGCTAAGGGATGCGCCTACCGTGACGCCATCTGCGCGTGTACTTTTAAGTAAGTTGTCGCGAATTGTTCTGGTTGTGCTTGCCTTTCTGTTTGCCATTTCAAGTATGGGCATTGATCTGACGGCGCTCGCGGTTTTTGGTGGTGCGATCGGTGTTGGTCTTGGTTTTGGTCTTCAGAAGGTCGTTTCCAACTTTATCAGTGGTGTCATTCTACTACTTGATAAATCTATAAAACCGGGTGATGTCATTGAAATTTCGGGTACCTATGGCCGGATTAATAAACTGGCGGCGCGATATACTTCGGTGATTTCCCGTGATGGCAGGGAACACTTGGTACCAAATGAAGATATCATTACGCAGCCAGTGATCAACTGGACATTTTCAGATAAAAAAGTTCGCCGGCATTTACCAGTAAACGTAGCCTATAGCAGCGACCTTGACCAAGTGATGGCATTAATGATGGAAGCAGCAATTGAAACGCCACGTGTTATAAAAAATCCCGAACCCCGTGTATTGATAAAAGGCTTTGGCGATAATGGTGTTGATCTTGAACTTAGGATGTGGATCAGGGACAGTGAGAATGGTGTTACAAATATTGCGAGTGATGTTTACCTGGCAATCTGGAACAAATTTAATGCGGCAGGTGTCGAATTCCCATTCCCCCAACGGGATGTTCATATTGTCTCATCCAAAGGTCTTAGTGACGCGAAAGAAATTCTGGAATAAAGTTATTTCTTATCGCCCATGACTTCTTTGAAAAAAGCAAAAAAGTTTGCAAGGCCATGTTCTGTTTCATCCAGATGCTCTTCAAGATGGTCTATTTCTGAATGCTGTTCTTCAAGATAACGTCTATCCAGTTCTTCCTGCATTTCAGAAAGAGTCTTGCTAGTGCGTTTAACCAGCCTCCTAAGCCGTTTGGTTGAAATATGTTCGTATTCTTTTTGGGACATAATAAATTCACATGATTAAAATTGATTGGTAATAAAAATAAAAAAAGCAGGGACCCCAAAGAAAGCCCCTAAAATATACGCAAGCGCGATACTTTTTCTTTGGGTCGCCACCTTTGCGAGCCATAATGCCCCGCGTACAGGCATGGTTCTTAAAAAACTGACGCCATAAATTAACGAAACTGCGCTTGTGTTATATAACAGATGAACCAGCGCTATTTGAAGAGCAAAAACCGCTGTTTCACCTGAAATTGCTGTAGCAGCCAGAAGAGCCGTTATAGTGGTTCCTATGTTGGCTCCCAGTGTAAAAGGATATATCTGTTTAAGTCTGAAAACCCCTGTGCCTGCCAAAGGTACCATCAGGCTGGTCGTCGTCGATGACGATTGCACCAAAAAGGTAACAACGGCACCTGAAAAAATACCCGTTAAGGGTCCTTTACCGATTGCACGATGCATGATAACTTTTGCGCGTCCGACCATAAGCTTTTTGAGTAATTTTCCTATCAACGTAATTGCCAGAAAAATAATTATTATACCAAAAATAATCAGCAATATCGACGCAGCATTTTCAGAAATCAAGTTTGAAAGATTTGTAAATGCATCAATTACTGGTGCTGTCGCGGGCTTGATAAAATTAAACCCTTTTACGCTCATGTCTTCTCCGCCAACGAACAACCCTGCTAAAAATCCACCTATTTTCTCAAGCGGATGAAAAAGAATTTCAATCGGCAGGAATATTATTACGGCCATTACATTAAAAAAGTCATGCACGGTCGCGGATGCAAAAGCACGTCTGAATTCTTTATCTCTCCTTACATGGCCAAGGCTGACAATGGTGTTTGTAATGGTTGTGCCAATATTGGCACCCATAATCATTGGTACGGCCGTTTCGACGGGGAGTCCACCTGCGACAAGGCCTACTATAATGGATGTAACGGTTGAAGAAGACTGGATCATCGCTGTGGCAAGGATACCAATGATAAGTCCCATAAATGGGTTGGTGGCAAATTGAAAAAGTTCGTCCGCCTGTCCGCGGGTTGCTCCTTTAAAGCCGTCACCGATCATCCCGACTGCGCTGATCAGAAGATATACAAGTATTGCAATTGCAAGCCATTGCAAAAATGTTGCAAGTGCGCTTTGGGACAGTAAATTATCGGGATTTGCCTGCGATGTTTCAGTCATATTGATGGGCTTTCAGAATCAGTGATAGACTGGTTTCATGATTTCACCATTGTCATAAAAGTGCAACTTATATGTAAAGAAAATGACATAAAAAGTAACAATAAGTATGGGGGTAATCAGCCTAGTTATTTTCCCGCTCAACTGCGCGCCAGCCAATGTCCCGCCTGCAAAAGCCATCCGGCCAGTCAATCTTGTCCAGTGCCTGATAAGCATCATTTTTTGCCAGGGTTACAGAAGGGGCTACAGCTGTAATATTTAGCACCCGACCGCCTGTGGCAAGGGTTCTGTCGCCATCCTTTTTTGTGCCGGCGTGGAAGATCATGATATTGTCTGTCGCACCTGCCTGAGCAAGGTTTTTGATTTCAGTATTTTTCTTATAACTGCCGGGATAACCGTTTGCCGCCATAACCACATTCAATGATACATCTTCGGACCATTCAGCGGTCATTTGATCAAGTGTACTGTCTGCACAGGCCATCAATAGTGGAACAATGTCTGATTTAAGCCGCATCATAAGGCACTGACATTCCGGATCACCAAACCGCACATTATATTCGATAAGTTCTGGCCCTTTTTCTGTGATCATCAATCCTGCAAACAACACCCCTTTAAAGGGCCGCCCTTCTTCTGCCATTCCTTTTACAGTTGGTACGATAATTTCATTGATGGTGCGCTCTATCATTTCATCATTCATGACCGGTGCCGGTGAATAGGCACCCATGCCACCCGTGTTAAGACCGGTATCCCCTTCGCCAACACGTTTGTGATCCTGAGCTGTTCCAAAGGGCAGGATATTCTTTCCGTCCGTCAGCACAAAAAAACTGGCTTCTTCGCCGCTTAGAAATTCTTCGACCACAAGTTCGGCACCGGCGTCACCAAACTGACCACCGAAAATGTCATCTATTGCTGCATTTGCGTCTTCAACCTTCTCAGCGATGATGACACCTTTACCGGCTGCCAGACCATCTGCCTTGACGACGATTGGGGCTCCCTTATCAGCAACGAATGCTTTGGCATTAGCAGCGTTTTTAAACCGCCCATACGCCGCGGTCGGGATATTATATTTCGCACAAAGATCTTTGGTAAAACCCTTTGATCCTTCAAGAATAGCGGCACTCGCGCTTGGCCCGAAAACCTTTATATTTTCTGATACTAAACGGTCGGAAAGGCCATCTACCAACGGTGCTTCTGGCCCTATCACAACAAATTCAATATTTTTTTCTTGGCAAAAGGAAACAATCTCATCATGGTTTCCGGCGTCTAGTTCAACACAGGTTGCAATATCTTCCATGCCGCCATTTCCCGGTGCTACATAAAGATCGTGGGTAAGATCGGACTGGGCAATTTTCCATGTCAGGGAATGTTCGCGGCCGCCGGAACCAATGACCAGAATATTCATACGCTATTTCCTTTTTAAATCCTTTTCTCTCTTGTATCATAGCAGGCATAAGAAGCAAGACAGCAATGAGCCAAAACCTATGAATGACGACCAGTTTGATAACCCACCTTTAAAGAGCAATGCCCAGGAATATTCTGTTACCGAAATCAGTATGGCGCTTAAACGCACGGTCGAGGATCAGTTCGGTTATGTAAGGGTGAGGGG